>PCUD01000135.1:0-1015 GCA_002786785.1 Ignavibacteriales bacterium CG18_big_fil_WC_8_21_14_2_50_31_20
CAATTAGAATTATCAACCAAAAAGAGACAAAAAAATCTATAAGCAAGCAAAGAGCTGGTAGAAAGAAAATATATATATCAGATGAACTACTAAAGTTTTTAATACAACTCTGGGAAGCAAGTAATTTGGCATGTTCGGTAAAATTACGGACAATGATTCCATTATGGTTACCATTTTATCAAGAAGCATTAAATGAGACTACAAAGGACTTATTACAGAAGATATCGCCTTCAACGATAGATCGTATACTAAAACCAAGTAGAAAAAAATATGGAAAAATAGGTATAGCAACAACAAAACCCGGTTCACTAATAAGGAAACAAATACCAATAAAAACAAATCAATGGGATGAGAAAATTCCGGGCTATATAGAGGCAGATACAGTTGCTCATTGTGGAAATTCTATAGCTGGGATGTTTGTGCATTCACTAAATACAATTGATATAGCAACGGGCTGGACAGAAGCAAGAGCTCTATGGGGTAAAGGTCAAAAAGTAGCATTTGAGGCTATTAAAAGCATCGAAGAGTCATATCCGTTCAAATTGCAAGGTTTTGATAGTGATAACGGAGGAGAATTTATTAACTGGCATTTATATAGTTATTTTATAAATAGAAAAAAGCCAGTAAGCTATACAAGGTCAAGAGCTTATGAAAAAAATGACAATGCTCATATCGAAGGAAAGAACTGGACAAATATCCGTCAATATTTTGGATATAAGAGATTTGATGATAAAGAGATAGTTTTTCTAATGAATAATATTTTTGAAAATGAGTGGCCACTTCTATTTAACTATTATTTTCCATCAATGAAGTTGATTAAAAAAGAAAGCGTTGATGGGCATGTTATAAAAAAACACTCACCACCCAAAACTCCATTACAGAGGCTCCTTGATAGCAAGCAGATAACAAGAAAAAAAGAGAAGGAATTATTAGAAAAGATTAAGGATGTAAATCCATTTGAGTTACAGAAAACGCTCGAAAATAAAATAAGGAATGTCTTGAGATATGGGAAAAG
>PCUD01000135.1:1055-1777 GCA_002786785.1 Ignavibacteriales bacterium CG18_big_fil_WC_8_21_14_2_50_31_20
GAAGTTATTTTGAGTATACTATTTTTTAAGAAATATTTTCAATAGAGTAGAGTTACATTTTTATTTGACTTAACGATTAACTCTATGGTTACATTTTATTATGACGCAACACGACTTACATACCAACACATATAATCCACGTTTACCAAATCAACCTATAACTCTATATTGGTATCAACATGAAAGCTCAAATGTTACTTCATATAGAATTAGACGAGGGGCAAATATTAACGGTACTACAACATGGAGTACTATTGCCACCGTTAGTGGCAGCACAACTTCATATACAGATTCTGATTTTTTCATAGCTTCTAGCTCTACTGGTTCAAGAGTAGATTACGATGTACTTGCTTATTATTCCCCAGACCAGACCTTCTCTAATGGTGAGGCAATACAAGTGTATGGCATTTATAACGCCCCAATAGAAAAAATAGCTAATAGTGATAGCACTTCAACAGAATTGCCAGCAATAAATGAATATGCACTAAATTCAAACTACCCAAATCCATTTAATCCAACAACACAAATAAGCTATCAATTACCAGAAAATAGCTTTGTAAATTTGGTTGTTTATAATTCACTAGGACAAAAAGTAGCAGAGTTGGTAAACCAGCATCAATCTGTAGGTCAATACTCAGTTAAATTTGATGCAAGCAATTTACCAAGTGGCGTTTACATATATAAATTACAAACAGATAATTTTAGTGATGTAAAAAAGATGC
>PCUD01000135.1:1789-5945 GCA_002786785.1 Ignavibacteriales bacterium CG18_big_fil_WC_8_21_14_2_50_31_20
CAATTTCTTGCTTTTATTTATTGCTATCGGCATTTGTTCTTTCTTTTTATGATTAAATAACAATCATTTTTGGTGTTGTTTTCTTTTTAAAATTTATCTGTAACAGCACTTTTATTTAGTAAATATATTCCATATTTTAATCAAGTCATCATAATAAAATAAATAATATGTTTTGTCTTGTTAATACGAATTGAGGTTCAAATAAATAATATAGTTA
The DNA here is from genome assembly GCA_002786785.1 of Ignavibacteriales bacterium CG18_big_fil_WC_8_21_14_2_50_31_20. Classification (GTDB taxonomy): domain Bacteria; phylum Bacteroidota; class Ignavibacteria; order Ignavibacteriales; family Melioribacteraceae; genus 1-14-2-50-31-20. The sequence goes on from PCUD01000135.1 coordinate 2,007, forward strand.
TTCCAAAATTAAAGTGAGATAATAGTATGGCAAAAGTTGTAATAATTGGTGCTGGATTTGCAGGGCATACAGCGGCACTTTACCTTGGTGATGCTTTGGGCAAAGATCATGAAATTACTGTTATTAATAGGCAAGATTATTTTTCGTACATTCCTTCTTGGGTTTGGGTTGGAGTTGGGCACATGGCTCCAGAAAAAACTATTTTTCCACTCGAACCAGTTTATTCAAAATTAAATGTAAAGTTAATTCACGGAAAAGCAACCGAAATTCATGCTGAAAATCAATTTGTTATTGCAGAAAGAGATTCCACAAATGAAATTGTAAAATTGGAATATGATTATCTAGTAATTGCCACTGGACCAAAACTTAATTTTGAAGGAACTCCAGGACTTGGACCAAATGGTTTCACCTATTCTATTTGCACGCTTGACCACGCAATTGCTTCGCGCAATAAATACCTTGAAATTGTCGAAAAGCTAAAAAAAGGCGAAAAACAGAAAATTGTGATTGGAACAGGTCATCCTGGTGCAACTTGTCAAGGCGCAGCTTTTGAATATATTACTAATATTCATAAAGACTTATTAAAAAAAGGCATAAGACAAAATGCCGAAATGATTTATCTTTCCAACGAAAGAGCACTTGGCGATTTTGGTGTTCGTGGAATTTTTGCAAAATATAACGGAAAAATTATTTCTAGTGAAGAATTTGCAACAGCAATATTTAAACAAAATGATTTTAAAGTTGAAGTTCAACGAGGTGTAAAAAAGGTTGACGAAAAGAAAATTTATTGGGAAGATTTTGAAGGCAATTTTGGAGAAACGGAATACGATTTTGCAATGTTAGTTCCTCAATTTTTAGGTCAACCTTTCAAATATATTGGCAAAGATGGTGAAGATATTACAAGCAAAATTGCAAATCCAGCGGGATTTATTTTAGTTGACGGAATTTATGGGTTAGAATATTCGGCTCTTGCAGCAAATCCAGATGCTTGGCCAGCCGTTTATCAAAACAAAAATTATCAAAATATTTTTGCTGGTGGAATTGCTTTTGCACCTCCAGGACCAATTTCACAACCTCATAAAACGCCAAATGGAACTGTTATTGCCGCCGCACCTCCAAGAACTGGAATGGTTTCTGGAATAATTGGTAGAATTATTGCAAAAAACATTATTGATCTTATCAAAAAAGGAAGAATGACTCACCACGAACGTATGTCAGAAATGGCTGCCGCATGTATTGCTTCAATGGGCGATTCGTTGTGGGATGGTTCTGCTGCAACAATTATGATGTATCCCGTTGTGCCGGATGAAAGAAAATATCCAAATGAACACGGTCGCGATCTTTTTGTCACTCACATGGAAATGGGACTGGCTGGCGCTTGGATGAAAAGAATGATTCACACAACATTTATGCACAAGCTTAGAGCAAGAATTGGCTGGAAAATTATACCTGAATAAAAGGAGTTAACTATGGAAATTTCGGAAAAAGAAGCAAAGAGGATGAATAATAAGTTTATTCAATTTTATAGATTTATTGTGCTCAACTTAAAAATTCTAAAAGCTGTTGATGTAAGTAAACGCGCCTAAAAAATATGCTATTACTTTTTATTATGCTGTCTAAAAAAATAGGAATTTCGTTGCAAATCCAACGTTTTTCTTTCGTATAGTTATCTTTAACACATTTGTTAGGAATATAACTTTTAGCGCTGGCTATTAAAGCAACTTTTGAGACAACCTTTATTTTAGTAAATTAAAAACCTCATTAACTAATTTATATTTAACGTGAACGAAAAAACAATCTGTTATCATTGTGGGCTTGAGTGCCCAAATGACCAGATAAAAATAAATGAAAAATATTTTTGCTGTAATGGATGCAAAACTGTCTATGAAATGCTGGAAGCAAACGACCTTTGCAATTATTATGCAATTGACGAAACTCCAGGAATATCAAAAAGAGATTCAATAATTAGAAATTTCGATTTTTTAGAAGACCCAGAATTAATTCAAAAATTAATTGAATTTTCCGATGGAAATATTACAAACATCACTTTCGATATTCCCCAAATGCATTGCAGTTCTTGCGTTTGGATTTTAGAAAATTTATATAAATTTGACCCAGGTGTTATTCATTCCGAAGTAAATTTTTTAAACAAAACTCTTTCCGTTAAATTTCGCGAAAAAGAAACAACAATAAAAAAAATAGTTGAACAACTTGATTCTTTAGGTTACTTACCAAATTTAAGTTTAGATACAAATAGGGACGATAAATTAAAAAACGAATTTAAACGTCTTTATTATAAAATTGGAATTGCTGGTTTTAGTTTTGGAAATGTTATGTTATTAAGCTTTCCAGAATATCTCTCGTACACTGATTTAGTTACAGCCGAGTTTCAAAATATTTTTAATTGGATAAGTTTAGGCTTGTCGCTACCAGTTTTTTTGTATTCGGCAAGTGAGTATTACATTTCGGCATTTAAAGGATTAAAGAAAAAAATAGTAAATATTGATGTTCCAATTACGTTAGGAATTTTTGTTCTTTTCTTCCGCTCGCTTTATGAAATGTTTATCGGTGGCGGTGTTGGTTATTTAGATTCAATGACAGCACTTGTGTTTTTACTTCTTACTGGAAAGGTTTTCCAAAATAAAACGTATGATGCAATGAATTTTGAACGAAACTATAAATCGTACTTTCCAATTGCAGTTACAATAAAAAAGGATGGAAAAGAGACCACAATTCCAGTTGATAAATTAGAAGTTGGACAAAGAATAGTTGTAAAAAATAACGAGCTAATTCCAGCAGATGCAATTTTAATTAGTGAAAAAGCAAATATCGATTATAGTTTTGTAACTGGTGAATCGCAACCCGTTGAAGTATTTAATGGTGAAATGATTTTTGCCGGTGGAAAAGAAATTGGACAAGCAATTGAAGTTGAAACGGTAAAAGAGGTTTCTCAAAGCTATTTAACACAATTATGGAATAGCAGCGCTTTTAACAAAAAACACGAAAGTAAAATTGAAACTACTGTTACATTTGTAAGCAAATATTTTACATTTATTATTTTAGCAATTGCAATAAGTGCTTTTATTTATTGGGTAAATACTGATGTTAACTTAGCTTTTAATGCTTTTACGGCAGTATTAATTATAGCTTGCCCTTGTGCCCTGGCACTATCAACACCATTTACTTTAGGAAATTCGCAACGAATTTTTGGACGAAATAAGTTTTATGTAAAAAATACAAGTGTAGTTGAAAAATTAGCTGAAATCACATCAATTGTATTTGATAAAACAGGAACAATTACAGAAACACTTGGCTCAAAAATTGAATTTATTGGTGAAAAATTATCCAAAGATGAACAAAATTTGATTAAAGCTTTAGTTCTAAATTCCTCACATCCGTTAAGTTTAAAAATTGCATCATTACTAAGTTTCAACAAGAAACTAAATATTGAAAATTATTCCGAAGAAACTGGAAAAGGAATTTCTGGAATTATTAATGGCAAAAATATTTTAGTTGGCTCACGTAAATTTGTTTCCAATAAAAACATTGAAGAAAATGATATTTCAACAAATGTTTATGTTTCTATAGATAATAAAGAATTGGGTTACTTTAGAATTACAAATGTTTATAGAGCTGGATTAAAAGAAATTGCTTCTTCATTAGCTAAAAAGTATAAACTTTTTGTTCTTTCTGGAGATAACGAAGGTGAAAGGGAAAATCTCTTAAATTACTTTGAAAAAGAAAAATCATTGTTTTTTAATCAATCTCCGCACGATAAATTGAATTTTATTAATGACCTTCAAAACAAAAATGAAAAAGTACTAATGATTGGTGATGGCTTAAACGATGCAGGTGCTCTTGTAAAAAGTGACGTTGGAATTTCAATTGCTGAGGATATTAATAATTTTTCTCCTGCCTGTGATGGAATAATGGACGCAA
>PCUD01000077.1:0-6612 GCA_002786785.1 Ignavibacteriales bacterium CG18_big_fil_WC_8_21_14_2_50_31_20
TGCAACTGGAATTCCAGTGCCTGCAGGCGTTGTAACCGATTCTGCTTTTGGATTTAGCCCATATAACCCGTGGCCAGATATGTTTACACTTGATCCAACCGAAATAGTTATTGCTCAAACTGCTACTTCTGGTTTTAATAACGTAATTGGTTCAACTGTTGCTGCAAACCCATCAAGTTGGGTTTTAATTGATGTAAATTTATATTTTGATGATATCGCTGATGGTGGATTAGTATTAGATGGAATTAATTTTACAACAAGTTTCATCCTTGGGAACACATTTAGTTTAGATGGAGTTCATCCTACAACAAGAGGTTATGCAGTACTTGCAAATAAATTTATTTCCGAAATTAATAATAAATTTAATGCATCAATTCCACCAGTTAGTGTTTCTTCATATCCAGCTAGTATTGATTTATATAATTAAAATATAATTAAATTAATATTTATTTAAGCCCACTTTTTTTTATATTAAGTGGGCTTAAAAATTAAATAATTAAATTATGTAATCATTTTCAAAAAGTTTAAATAGCAATTTGGGGAGTATAATTTGAACTTAAAATGCAAATATAAATTATCTAAATTCAAAATTATTTTTATAATAATATCAATCATTATATTATATGGTTGTTCATCTATTCAAGAAAATGAAACTTCAAATAATTCAACTGAAGCTTACGTATTTGATAATATTGAAATTACAGATTCGACAAAAAAGGAACCAGTTGAAACAAATGAAAGCACAGAAATTGTCGAAAAAACAATTGAAATGTATATTGTACAAATAGGTGCTTTTACTACACAAGAAAAAGCCGAAGTATTTTTAAATAAATTTAAAAATAAAATTAAATATGATTTAAATATTCATTTTGATGAAGGAAAAGGATTATATGTAATTCAACTTCCTCCATTTAGAACAAGAGAAGAAGCTTTAAAAGTAAGGGATGAATTAAAAACTATCAACGAATTAGAAGGCACTTTTATTGTGCCGAATAATAAATAACTTAACAAAAGAGGAGGCCCCTTATGGCATTTTCATTAAACAAAGCGCAACTTATCGGTATTATCGGTAGAGATGCAGAAACATCGTTTACAACTTCAAATTTAGCAGTTACTAAATTTTCGATGGCTACTACTCATAGTAGAAAAACTAAGGATGGTAATTGGGAAAATGAAACAACTTGGCATAATATTACAGCCTTTGGATTAAACGATTTCTTAAAAGATAAACTTAAAAAAGGTGCTAAAGTTTATGTTGAGGGTAGAATTGACCATAATAGTTATGAAAAAGATGGACAAACAAAGTATTTTACTAGTATTATTACTGATTTTAATGGCATAATTCCATTAGATAAAAAAGACGATACTGGAGAATCTTCACATGGTGCTTCTTTCACTGAGAGTGCTTCTGCACCTAAAGATGAAAATAATGCTGAAGACGATTTACCTTTCTAAAATAATTTAATCGTTAGAAAGTGTAATTTTTATAAGAGTAATTAAATTATTTTAATTGCTCTTTTTTATTATATTTAACATTGTTATGTAAAACATTATGAGGTCTTAAGTTTTAATTGGAATTTGATTCGTATTCGGGGGTATTTATAATACTTCTTTCGTTAATTATGTCTGCCTTCTTTTCTGGCTCTGAAGTAGCCTTATTTTCACTTGATAAAAAACAAATTAATAAACTTAAAGAGAATAATTCACTTCTAAATAGTTATATAATAAGTTTATTGGAGGCACCAAGACGTTTGTTGGTTACTATTCTTTTGGGTAACACTATTTTTAATGTACTTGCCACAATAGTGGCAGTTTCAATAACTGTAGATATTGCTAAGTATTATAATTTTTCAGTTGAACTTGCTTTGCTAATTCAAATAATTGCATTAACTACTTTTATTTTAATTGTTGGTGAAATAACTCCAAAACTATTTGCTTCTAAAAATCCTGTGATATTTTCAAAAATTGTCTCATTTCCGCTGTATTGGACTGCTGTGTTAATTTATCCAATTGCAAAAATATTAACAGAGGTTATTAAAGTTCTTGTTTCAAAACTTAAGTTCGATTCATCAAAAACTGCACTGAGAACTTCAGAAATTGCTGATTTAGCCGATATTGGAATGGAGCATGGATCACTTGTTGAAGATGAGCATGAACTTATTCATGGATTAGTTGATTTTAAGTTAGTTATTGCTCGTGAGGTTATGACTCCAAGAGTTGATATTATTGCAATTTCTTATAAATCCTCATTTAACGAAGTTATTAAAGTAATTACAGATTCAGGACATAGCAGAATACCTATTTATGAAGAGGGATTTGACAATATTATTGGTATTTTATATGCTAAAGATTTGCTCAATTATCTTGAAAACAAAGAACAAGAAAAAAACTTTAACCTCAAGAATATATCTCGTGATGTTATGTTTATTCCTGAAAGTAAATTAATTAGCGATTTACTTAAAGAATTTCAAGAAATGAATAGACACATGGGCATTGTTGTTGATGAATATGGTGGAACCGCTGGTTTAATTACTTTAGAAGATATTTTGGAAGAGATTGTTGGGGAAATTCAAGATGAATATGATAATGAGGATAAAGAAATTATCAAAATTAGTAGTGATAAGTATATTGTTCTTGGAAAAGTTGATATTGATTCGTTAAACGAATTGTTAGGCGAAGAGTTTAATAATGATGATGATGATTACGATACAATTGGCGGATTTATTTTTCATCAATCTGGAAATATTCCTGAAAAAGGTTATAATTTTGATTTCAATAATTATAATTTTAAAGTTGTTGAAGTAAAGAATAATCGAATTTCAAAAGTTATGGTAACTAAAATTCCTGAACAGGAATTAAAATGAAGTTTGGATGTATCTTTAAGTCTATTGCAATAATTATTGTAATTCTTGGTACATCATTTTATGTTTACGAAAAATATGCTAAAGATTTTATTACCGAAAGTTCTGCAAGTGTTAAAGAATTAGCTGCTAAAAAAATTGAAAAGATGATTGAAGATTTTACTTCAAAAGAAATTCAAAATCCCCTTAAAGAAAAATTTACTGAAATGTTTAAGGATATTGAAAAGAGGAAAGTTGAATTTAGCGATAAAAATTTCGAAGAAATTATAAGTAATTTTGATAAAATTATTAAAGAAAATAATCTTAATGAAAATTCATTAAAAGAATTAGAAAAAATTATTGAATTAAAGAAATAGTTATTATGAAAAATGAAAAAAAAGCTGAATTAAAAGTTGGAATTATAGTAATTGTTGCTATAATTATATTTCTCTGGATTCTAGGTTGGGCAAAAAATTTTAGTTTTAATTCCAACGAAAAATCACTTACCATATCTTTCCAAAATGTTGCTGGATTAGTTGTTGGTGATTTTGTTTCCGTTCAGGGAATAAAAGAAGGATATGTTAAATCTTTAAAAAATGATAATAATTTGGTTTTAGTAGATATTTCACTTTCTGATGATGTAAAATTAAAAGAGGATGCACAATTTTCAATAATGATGGTTGATTTAATGGGTGGCAAAAAAATTGAGATCACTCCTGGGTTATCAAAAGTAGATATTGATTATTCTCAAATTCAAAATGGCAGCTTTGTTGGTGATATTTCAACAGCTATGGCAGCACTTGGAGAAGTTCAAAATGATTTAGTGAGCATTATTAGTGAAGTAAAAATAACCTTAACTTCATTAAACAATGTAATAAATAATGCTGAGTTTACCAGTGGAATCCAGAATAGTGTTACCTCGTTAAACAAGCTTATCCAAAAAACCGATTTAATTATATCAAATAATAGCAACTCTGTTTCAGAATTACTAAAAAACAGTAATGAACTGGTTTTAAATTCCAATAAATTTATTGTTGATAATAAAGATGAAATAAGAACAACATTTAGTAACGTTAGTAAATTAGTAAAAAGTACTGATACACTTATGCTTAAATTAAGCAATTTTATGGTGGAAGTTGAAAATAAAGACAATAATCTTGGGAAGCTACTTTATAATAAAGATTTGGTTGAAAACTTATCATTAACATTAAAAAAGCTTAAAGAATTAACAGATACAATAAATAAACAAATAAATGATGAAGGGTTAAAAGTTGATGCAAACATTTTTTAAATATATAGTTACAGTTTTAATAATTACAATTATTTCAATTAATGCAAAATCTAAAGACCCAGTTCGTGGTCATAATGGAATGGTTGTTTCTGCAAGTGATATTGCTTCCTTGGTTGGTGTTGATATTTTAGAAAAAGGTGGAAATGCTGTTGATGCCGCAGTTGCAACTGGTTTTGCTCTTGCTGTTACTTATCCTCAAGCAGGAAATATTGGTGGCGGTGGATTTATGGTTATTCACCTTGAAGATGGAACAAATACAAGTATTGATTATAGAGAAAAAGCACCAAAATCTGCTTTTCGTGATATGTTTTTAGATAAATATGGCAAATATGACTTAACCAAAAGTACAGAAGGTTGGTCTTCATCTGGTGTTCCAGGTAGCGTTGCAGGACTGCTTTATGCTCTTGAAAAATATGGCACAATGACTCGTGATGAAGTGATACAACCAGCAATAAAATTAGCTTATAACGGGTTTTTAGCTGATTATAGATTTGCAGAAACTCTAAATAATTATAAAAATGTGTTTGCTAAATACAAATCAACAGCTAAAATATTTACAAAGAAAGATGAAGAATTTTCAGAAGGTGAATTGTTTATTCAAAAAGATTTAGCAAAAACTTTGAAATCCATTAAATTAAATGGAACAGAAGGATTTTATAAAGGTGAAGTTGCTGATTTAATTGCTAAACATTCAAAATCGAAAGGTGGATTAATTACTAAGGAAGACCTGGCAAATTATAATGCTGTTGAAAGAGCTCCAGTTATTGGTAATTATAGAAATAGCACAATAATTTCTATGGGACCACCTTCATCTGGTGGAATTGCTTTACTGGAAGCATTAAATTCAATTGAATATTTTTCATTTGAAAAAGATTCATGGGGAAGTAGCAATTATATTCACAAAGTTTCTGAAGTTTTAAAGTATGTTTATGCTGATAGGGCAGAACATCTTGGTGATGTTGACTTTTATCCAGTTCCACAAAATTGGTTAATTTCTAAGAAAAGAGGAAAAGAAATAGCGGCACTTATAAACGACAATGCTATTCCTTCAAAAATTATATCACATGCAATTCCTCCCAAAAAAGAAAGCGAAGAAACTACACATTACTCTGTTGTAGACTCTTATGGAAATGCTGTTAGCGTTACAACAACATTAAATTCTACTTTTGGAAATAAAATTGTGGTTTCAGGAGCTGGATTTATAATGAATAATGAAATGGATGATTTTTCAGCAAAACCTGGAACTTCTAACCAATATGGACTACTTGGCGGAGAAGCGAATGCGATTGAACCAAATAAAAGAATGTTAAGCGCAATGACACCAACTATAATTCTAAATTCAGAAGATAAACCTTTTATGATTATTGGCTCCCCTGGAGGTTCAACAATTATCACAACTGTACTACAAATTATTCTTAATGTAATTGATTTCAATATGGATATACAAACAGCAATTGACGCACCACGTTTTCATCATCAATGGAAACCAGATAGAATTGATTTTGAACATTTTGGAATGACTGATGATGTAAAGAAAAATCTCATTAAAAGAGGTCAATTTATTGGAAAAGAGAGAGTTCTTGGTAGAGCCGAAGGAATTATAATAGATTATAAAAATAATGTTATTTGGGGTGCATCCGATCCACGTGGATTCGGGGCAGCTGTAGGATATTAAAATATAATAGTATATACTTTTATTGCTCTTTATTATATGAAATAGAAAAACGAGAAAATGATGGTTTTTGGAATAGGTACAGATTTAATTGAAATTGATAGAATTGAAAGGAGCATCAAAAAGTTTGGAGATCATTTTATAAATAAGATATTTACAGAAGTGGAAAAAGAATATTCCAATTCTAAAGGTTCGCCTTTTCAACACTTTGCAGCCCGTTTTGCTGCAAAAGAAGCTATTGCAAAAGCTTTAGCCACACCTAATAATAAAGGCTTTAACTGGCACGATATAGAAGTGTTTAATGAGCCAAATGGTTTTCCAAGCGCTAGATTATTTGGAGAAGTAAAAAAAATACTTGGCGAAGATAAAGAGTTGAAAATATCAATTAGCCATTCGGATAATTATGCTACATGTGTTGCAATTGTTTACTATAAAGTTAACCAATAAAATATTTCGTTACTTCTAACATAAATTTGAATGTTTTAATAACAAAAAATAAGAAGTAGCTTTATATTTATTTTCTTAAACTTGTCGGTCCAACAATAATAAAATATTTCTAAAAAATATGATTTAATGATTATTTTAGTCACATAATTTAGAATTTGTTACTAATAATATTTCAACTTTTCTATTAAACCCCAAATATGCATTATAAAAGCATTAATGCATATTCGACTAACTCGCTCTAAGCGTTTGTACTATTGTTCACTTAACCTTTGGGGTACAAACGCTAAGACCAAGTAAGTCGGGGCAAGTTCGCTTCTATATTGATTGTTCTTTTTCTAAAATTGTTTATTTTAATCCTATTG
>PCUD01000077.1:6635-25267 GCA_002786785.1 Ignavibacteriales bacterium CG18_big_fil_WC_8_21_14_2_50_31_20
ATGGCAAAAATGCGAATATTAAGTGGAATGCGCCCAACTGGGAAGTTGCATATTGGACATTATGTTGGGGCTCTAGAAAATTGGGTAAAGTTGCAAGATGATTATGAAAATTTTCATCTAATTGCAGATTATCATGTTTTAACAACAGCATTACGTAATGATGATATTTATCAAAATACAATTGATATGATTATTGATTGGCTTGCATCTGGATTGGACCCAGTTAAATCACCAATATTTAGACAGTCACAAATAAAGGAGCATACTGAACTACATTTAATATTTTCTATGCTTGTAACTGCTGCAAGGTTAGAGCGAAATCCTACTGTTAAAGAACAAGTTAGAGATTTAAATATAGAAAATGTTACTTATGGTCATTTGGGTTATCCGGTTTTGCAATCTGCAGATATTTTATTATACAAAGGCGATGCTGTTCCTGTGGGTGAAGATCAAGTTCCTCATATTGAAATTACCCGCGAAATTGCACGAAAATTTAATAATGTTTATGGAGATGTTTTCCCTGAATCTAAAGCATTATTAACCAAATTTGCGCGTCTTCCAGGATTGGATGGCGATGCAAAAATGAGCAAATCTTTGAACAATACAATTCTACTTTCTGATTCATCTGAAGAAGTAAAATTAAAATTGCGAAAAGCAAAAACAGATATTCTTAAGGTTAGAAGAAATGACCCTGGTAGACCAGAAGTCTGTTTGGTTTTTACTTATCATAAAAAATTCAATCCTAATGAAATTCAAGAAATTGAAGTTGGTTGTAAATCGGGTGAATTAGGATGTGCAGATTGTAAAGTTAAATGTTCACAAAAAATAAGTGAATTCCTTAATCCAATAATTGAAAAAAGGAATTATTACGAAAACAATTTGGATGAAGTAAAAGATATTTTGGCAGATGGTGAAAAGCGTGCTAAAATTGTTGCAATTGCCACAATGGAAGAAGTTCATAAAGTAATGAAATTTGGATAATTAATTAAATGTATAAAATAAATCTCGCAAATTTTGAAGGTCCATTAGATTTACTTCTCTTTTTTATTAAACGAGATGAGTTGGATATTTACGATATTCCAATTTCAAATATTACTTCTGAATTTATGATATATCTTGATTTAATGGAAAAAATGGACTTAGAAGCAGCTGGCGATTTTATTTTAATGGCTTCAACTCTAATGCAAATTAAAGCAAAAATGATGTTGCCAAAAGTAAAAAATGAACGAGGAGAAGAAATTGACCCTCGTATGGATTTAGTAAATGCACTTTTAGAATATAAAAGATATAAAGAGATGTCGGAAGAATTATCAATTCAAGAAATGCAGGAAAGACGAATTAAATATCGCGGTAATTTTTTGGGAGACGAGAAAAAAGATCCTGATGAACTTGATTCACTTTTAAAAAATATTTCTTTATATGATTTAATTAAAGCATTCAAAAGTGCTTTGGAAGCTCCAAAAGCAGAACCAATTCATCAAGTTGAAAGATTTAACGTTTCTATTGAAGAACAAATGGCTGAGGTTTTAAATAAAACGGATTTTGGAAAAGAAATATCTTTTGTTGAATTAATCAAAGGAATGGTTGAAAAATTAAGAATTGTAGTTACATTTATTGCTTTATTAGAGTTAATTAAAATGGGAAAAATTGGTTTAAAGGAATCTCCAGAATTTAATAATTTTATTATTTATGGAATGTTAGATGGATGAAATTTATAATTCGATAATTGAAGCATTAATATTTTCTTCAGATGATCCTATTCCATCTTCAGAAATTATAAAAGCAATTAAGGAAATAGATGGTGCTGATACTGATATTACTCCAAAAGATGTTGAATCGGCAGTTGATTCTCTTAATGAAAGATATGAGGATGATGAAAAATCATTTAGTATCAAAAGAATTGCTAATGGCTTTGCTTTTGGAACAAAAGCCGAATATGCAAAATATGTTGGATTTTTATCATCAGTAAAAAGTAAGCGACGTTTAAGTCAAGCCGCACTTGAAACGCTTTCAATTATTGCTTACAAACAACCAATTACAAAACCAGAAATTGAAAATTTACGTGGTGTAAATTCTGATTATATGATGAATACACTTTTAGAAAAAAATCTAATTACAATAAAAGGTAGATCAGAGACCATTGGAAGACCTTTGCTTTATGTAACAACAGATGAATTCCTAAAATATTTTGGATTGAATAAAATATCAGACCTTCCAAAACCACGTGAAGTTGATGATATTATGAAAGATGAAGATTTCATTGAAGAGAAAAGAAAAATAATGATGAATCAGATAGAAGAAGTTATTGAAAACGAATTAGAAAGTGAAGGTGAAAATGGAAATGAGACTAAATAAATATATTGCTGAAAGTGGATTTGCTTCTCGCAGAAAAGCCGAAGAATATATTGAACAAGGTAGAGTTTTAATAAATGGTAAAGTAGTTACAAATCTTGCTACACAAGTAAATCCATTTTCCGATGAAGTATATGTTGATGATGTTAAATTAAAAATTAAAGAAAAATTGTACTTCCTTTTAAATAAACCAAAAGGATTTATTACTTCAACACTTGATGAGAAAAATAGAAAAACTGTTGTTGATTTAATTAATACAAAAGAAAAAATATTTCCAGTTGGACGATTGGATTATAATACTACTGGAGTTCTATTATTGACCAATGATGGTGAATTGGCAAATAAAATTACACATCCAAAAAATAATTTTAAACGTGTTTATGTTGCAAAAATTGATAAAGAATTATCACCTTTAGATAAAGATAAGTTATTAACAGGTGTATATTTTGATAAGCGAAAAGGTGTTTTTACTGAGTTATCTTATGTGAAAGAAAGAAATTATAAAATTGTAAGGGTTTATGTTGTTGAAGGAAGAAACCATTTTGTAAAAAAAATGTTCTCTTCATTAGGATACCGTGTTCTTGAACTTGATCGTGAAAATTTTGGAGGAATAACTGTTAAAAATATGCGGGTTGGAGAATATAAAATTCTTTCATTCAAGGAAATTGAAAAATTAATACAAAAATAGATTGAGGTAATTTTGGAAAATCAGAATTTAACTGACACAAATGAATTAATAAAAAGAAGGTTCGAAGAACTTAATGAGCTTTATGAAAAAGGATTTGAACCATTTGCATACAGTTATGAAGTAGACAACTATTCAAATTCAATTAAAAATAATTTTGAAGAACTTGACCAAAAAGATGTTAAAATAGCTGGAAGAATAATGGCTATTCGGCGAATGGGAAAAGCGTCATTTACAAGCATTCAAGATAAAGAAGGGCGGATTCAAATTTATCTTAGAAAAGATGAAGTTGGCGATGATTATGACGCATTTAAATTAATGGATATTGGAGACATTATTGGTGTTGAAGGATATGTATTCAAAACCAAAACTGGTGAAACTTCAGTGCATGTTAAAAGTATGAAGCTGCTTTCAAAATCTATTCGCCCAATTCCAATTGCAAAAGAAACTACAGATGAAGATGGCAATAAAGTAATTCATGATCAATTTACTGATAAGGAATTAAGATACCGTCAACGCTATGTTGATTTAATTGTAAATCCAGAAGTAAAAGAAGTATTTAAAAAGCGTTCTGCAATTGTAACTACAATTCGTTCTTTTTTGGATTCAAATGAATTTGTTGAAGTTGAAACCCCAGTTTTACAACCAATTTATGGTGGCGCCGCTGCTCGTCCTTTTGTAACTCATCACAATACGCTCGATATGGATTTATACTTGAGGATTGCTGATGAATTATATCTTAAAAGACTAATCGTTGGTGGGTTTGACCGAGTTTATGAAATTTCGAAGGATTTTAGAAACGAAGGTATCGACAAAACTCACAATCCAGAATTTACAATGCTTGAGCTTTATGTAGCTTATAAGGATTATCAATGGATGATGAAATTTGTTGAAAAAATGGTTGAAGATGTTGCTATAAAAGTATTTGGTAAAACAGAATTTGAAATTAGTGGAACAAAAATTAATTTTAAGGGTCCCTGGATTAGACTTTCAATGGTTGAATCAATTAAAGAGAAAACTGGAATAGATATATTAATTGCTACAAAGGAAGAAATAAAATCTAGTTTAAAGAAATATGGCGTTGAATTAGAAAATGGTGCAAGTAAAGGAAAGTTGATTGATGAGTTATTTGGATTAGCAGTAGAGCCTTCAATAGTTCAACCTACTTTTGTAATTGATTATCCAATTGAACTCTCGCCACTTGCAAAAAAGCATAGAACAAAAGAAGGATTAGTTGAGCGTTTTGAAGGTTATGTTCTCGGTCGTGAAATCTGCAATGCATTTAGCGAATTAAATGACCCAATAGACCAAAGGGAACGATTTACTGCTCAATCTGAAATGAGAGAAGCTGGTGATGACGAAGCACATCAAGTTGACGAAGATTACCTTCGTGCAATGGAATTTGGAATGCCACCAACAGCT
Organism: Ignavibacteriales bacterium CG18_big_fil_WC_8_21_14_2_50_31_20; assembly: GCA_002786785.1. Lineage (GTDB taxonomy): Bacteria > Bacteroidota > Ignavibacteria > Ignavibacteriales > Melioribacteraceae > 1-14-2-50-31-20. The sequence goes on from PCUD01000077.1 coordinate 11,095, forward strand.
GGACTTGGAATAGGAATAGATAGATTGGTGATGTTGTTAACAAATCAACCAACTATAAGAGACGTAATCCTTTTTCCACAAATGAGAAGTGAAAAATAAATTGTAAATAATCTTCTCCAAAAAATATATTACAATTTTGGAGAAGATTTTACAGAAAATCATGTATGATAAAGTGCTCAATAAATAGAATTGTAATACTATCTTTTTTAATAATTATTTTAAATATTAATATTTTAGCTCAGTATGATTCGCTAAGGGTAAATTCAAAAAAAATAGAATCAATAAATTATTTGAACCAACTTACATCTACTAAACAGCAAATATTATTTAATCCATTAAAAAAAGAAATTAATTACCCAATTTTATCTGGTGTTGGATTAAGTTATGGATTAATAATTTATCAAATTAATGATTATTACCAAAATACTTGGTGGAAAAAAAATTCTGATTTTATTTATGATGGTTCATTTCATATTGTAAATGATTGGGATTATGCACTTTGGTTAGATAAATTAGGTCACGCATATGGAACTGCTGTAATCTCACATTTTTTTTCTTCTGGATTGCTAGCAGCAAATGTTGACCAGGAGTTAGCAATTTGGTTAGGAGCTATTGGTGGATTTGGAATGCAAATGTACGTCGAAATTCAGGATGGCTATGCTCCACTAAATTCTGATGGGAAACCCAAATGGGGATTTAGCCCGGGTGATGCAATAACAGATTTTTTAGGGGCAAGTTATTTCGTGGCAAAATACTATTATCCATATATAAATAATTTTCAATTGAGGGTGAGTTATTTCCCATCAGAAGCATTTAGAAATGGATTAAAACCTGATAATAATATTTCTGATGATTATGATGGACAAAAAATGTGGGTTGCTTTTAGAATGAAAAATTTGCTGCCAAATGATATATCCAAATTTTGGCCTTCTTTTTTAATGCTTTCCGCTGGCTATGGTGTAACCGGAATTGGTGACTACGCACTCCATAAAGATTTACAAAAAAAGTTTTATCTTGCTTTTGATTTTGATGCAAGTGAAATTCCATTATATGGTGAGTTTTGGGAATTTATTAAAAACACATTAAATTATATTCATTTCCCTTTGCCAGGGATTGAAATTTCTAATAACGGTATCTCTTTTTTACTTTTTGCTTATTGATGAAATACAGTTTTATTATACCGACCCTTAACGAAGAAAAGCTTCTTCCAATTTTGCTTGAGCAATTTGTGGAAAGTGATATTTTGCATAAATTTAATTGCGAATTAATTATTTCCGATGGAGGTAGTGTTGATTCCACAGTTGAGATTGCTAAAAAATATACTAGTAAAATTGTAGTTCACAATTCCAATAACCGTCAAACAATAGCAGAAGGTCGAAACAATGGTGCTAAACTTGCTTTAGGCGATATCCTTATATTTATTGATGGGGATATATTTTTTGAAAACTTATTCAAATTTATGAGAAAAGTGGATAATGTTTTTAAAAATAAAAACTATTTGGCTATGACTTGTTTTATAAATATTCATCCAAATGAAAGTACTTTTTCTGACAAAGTGTTTCTTAACTTTTACAATTGGTATTTCCGTATTCTCAATAATTCAGGGGTTGGAATGGGAAGAGGAGAATGCCAAATAATTCCTAAAAAAATATTTGATGAAATTGGCGGATATAACCAAAAACTTGTTGCTGGTGAAGATTTTGATTTATTTAAACGAATTAGAAAAAAAGGAAAAATACTTTTTGATAAAAATATTGTAATTTATGAATCGCCTAGAAGGTATCGGAAATATGGACATTCTACAATTTTCTTTTCTTGGATGTTAAACGCTATTTCTGTAATCTTTAAAAATAAATCAATCTCACAAGAATGGGAGGAAGTTAGATGATGCGTAAAATTATTCTTTTAATATTTATTCTACTTAATTCTATTTATTCTCAAATAGGATATGTTGAAATTACTCACCCAATATATAACTATTTGGAAAGAATGCAATCAATGCATTTTATTAGTAATTATAACTCATTTGAAGTTCCTAAATCAAGAAAAGAGATTGTAAAATATATTAGAAAAATTGATGAAAATAAAAATCAACTCAATTATATAGACTTAAAAACGCTTGAGGATTTTTTAGTTGAATTTGAATTTGATCTATTTAATTCTACTGAAAATTATTATTCTCTTTTTGAAGATACAACAAATTCAAAGTTATTAAATCAAAAGGAAAAGTTTATCTATTATTATTCAGATTCGTCAACTTTTAATGCATTTGTTAAATTCGTCGGAAGTGGAGAGCATCTTTTTGCAATTGATAATGCAAATGCAATCAATAAAAATAGTTCTTTATTTACTTTTGGAGCGGAGATTAGAGGTACTATTTCAAACAATTATGGATTTTATGTAAAGGCAACAAATGGTTTACAATTTGGTGATAAAGAACTAGCATCATTTAAAAACAGCTTAAGATATAACTACAAATACAATTCCGACCATGACTCATCTAAATATTTTGATGAAACCATTGGTTATTTTTCAGCTGAATTTGATTACGTGAAATTTAAAATTGGTCGTGATAGAGTAAATCTCGGATATGGTTTTTCAAAAACTCTGATGGATAATTTTGCTCCCCCTATGGATTATTTGTCAATTCAATTGAATTATTCAATATTTTCATTCTCGTTTTTGCACGGAAAGTTATTTGGAAGCACATCATACTTGCCAAATGCTGCAGCAGGCCCTCAGCGCTTAGTTTCGGATAAATACATTGCTTATCATCGACTTGGACTAGATATTTCGCGACATTTTCAACTAGGAGTGGGGGAAACAATAATTTATGCAAATCGTAATATCGATTTTGCATATATCAATCCATTTAATTTTTACAAAAGTGCTGAACACGCTAATCAAGATCGTGATAATTCAATGTTGTTTTTTGACATTAAAAATAATTCCTTTGCTGGACTTATGTTTTATGGTATTTTTATAATTGATGATGTTGATTTTGCAAAACTTGGAACTCAGTGGTATGGCAATAAATTTCTTATTGATTTAGGAGTTACTTATGAACCATTTCCCGAATTATTTCCACTTACTTTTGGATTGCAATATTTAAGAATACATCCTTATGTTTTTGCTCATAGATTTACGGATAACAACTACACAAGTATGAATTATGGAATTGGAACAAACATCCAACCAAATAGTGAAACTTTCATTTATGATATAAAATACAAACCTAATCACAGAATTGAATTAGAGTTTATTTACCAATTTTCTAAACACGGTTCTAACAAAATTGATGAAAATGGAAAAGTTGTTGTTAATTACGGTGGAGATATTTTAGTAGGTCATCGCATAAGCGATTCGGATAATGTTATTTTTTTGAATGGAATAATAGAAAAGACAAATCACTTAATTATTTCGGCTAAATATGAACCATTCAAAAATTATATTTTGACATTTAAAACAGATATTATAAAAAGAGAAAGAGAAGAAGTAACTGAATTTAATGAAATTATCACAAATTTAATCTTGTCAATTAGGATATAAAATGTTTTTCAAAACTATAAAAAAATATCCAGTAATTTTTATGGCATTAATTCTTGGAATTATTCTTGGAATTAAATTCCAAATATATTTATATGAAAATTATCCAAATGAAAATGAATCTAAAATAAATCAAATTTTAAACTTGACTACAAATTATTATTTTGAAGATGTTGATACATCCATGTTAGTTGAAGCTGCAATAAATGGTATGTTTGATAAACTTGACCCACACACAACTTATTTGCCATACGAAGATGAAAAAATTTCTGAAGAAATATTTAGTGGCGAATTTGATGGAATTGGTGTTGAGTTTCAAATAATAAAAGATACAATTACAATTATATCACCAATTTCTGGTGGACCAAGTCAAAAAGCTGGAATTGAATCAGGTGATAAAATTATATTTATTCAAGGTGAAAGTGCTGTTGGATTTACTAATGCAAAAGTTATTGAAAAATTACGTGGGGCAAGCGGAACCGTAGCAAATTTCACAATATATCGTCCAACGAATAAAAAGGAATACAAGTTTTCAATTATCCGCGATAAAATTCCATTAAACTCTGTTGATGTTGCTTTGCTTTACAATAACGATGTAGCATATATAAATTTATCAAGATTTTCTGAAACTTCTACAATAGAAATAACAAAAGCATTATCTAAGCTAAAACTAAATGGAATGAAGAAAATAGTTTTAGATTTAAGAAACAATCCTGGTGGAATTCTTGGTGAAGCTGTTTCAATTTCTGATTTATTTTTAGACGATAACAAATTAATAGTATATACAAAAGGAAGAAGAACCGATTTTGATGATGAATATTATGCAGACAAAATTACTGGCTATGAAGATTATCCATTAGTTGTTTTAATAAATAGTGGAAGTGCTTCTGCAAGTGAAATTGTTTCAGGAGCAATTCAAGACTGGGATAGGGGATTGATTGTTGGTGAAACATCTTTTGGAAAAGGGTTAGTCCAGCGCCCATTTTTGCTTTCAGATGGCTCTGCTGTTAGAATTACAGTTTCAAAATATTTTACACCTTCTGGAAGAACGATACAACGCGATTATTCAAATGGTAAAGATGAATATTATTTAACTATTCATTCAAATCCAGATTCTGCTAAAGCTGATTCAGCAAAAAATGAGTATAAAACAAATGGCAATAGATTGGTTTATGGCAGTGGCGGAATTACTCCAGATATAGTTGTTAAATATGATGATTTAACCAATTATGCAATTGAGCTGACACGAAACAATATTTATTATCAATTCATAAGAAAATATTTAGATAAAAATAAAACTTATATAGTTGATAATTTCCAAACTTTGGAATTATTTAATTCAAAATTTAGTATGATAGATGAGAATAATGATTTTATAAATTTTGCAAAAAATAATAATGTGATTTTTAATAAATCTGAATTTGAAAAAGACCAGAATTATATTTTCCAAAGATTAAAAGCATATATTGCAAGAGATATTTGGGGAAATGATGGTTGGTACTCAATAATGCTCAAAGTTGATGACCAATTTCAAGCAGCAATCAAATTATTTGAAAATGAATTAACAAGTAATAAAGTAAAGTTAGAAAATGAAAGAAAATAAAATATATCCTTATTTGAAAACTAAACCAGAAATTGATGACACTGTTTTTCTTGCTCCTGGTGTTAAAATAGTTGGAGATGTAAAAATTAAAGCTGGTTCTTCAATTTGGTATAACACTGTTATTAGAGGTGATGTAAACCATATTAGAATAGGTGAAAATACTAATGTCCAGGATTTATCAATGCTTCATGTAACTTTTGAAAAATATCCTTTAATTATTGGAAATGATGTAACAATTGGGCATAGTGTAACACTTCATGGTTGTATTTTGGAAGATAGAACTTTTATTGGAATGGGTGCTACAATTTTAGATGGTGCCGTTATTGAATCAAATTCAATGGTTGCGGCTGGTGCATTAGTTAAGCAAGGTTATATTGTTCCGTCTGGTAAACTTGTTGCTGGAGTTCCTGCTAAAATTATTAGGGATTTAACAATTGATGAAATTAATAATATAGCAGATTCTGCAAAACGCTATAAAAAATATGCAGAACTAACATTAAAATCACTTAAGGTAACAGATGATTTATGAAATTAATAATTATCAATATTAATTAATTAAATTGTATTTTATCATTCGAAATGCTGAAATGAATTAGATTGATATTTGGATTAAAAAGCGATAACTTCGTAAACTAAATTTAAAAAGATGCTTATAGATAACCTTAAAATAGTTCAAGAAAATGTTCAAAAAACGGTTCATAAATGTAACAGAGATTTAAGCGAACTTCGAATTATTGCAGTTTCTAAAACTAATCCAGTTGAAAAGATATTTGAAGCAATAAAAGCTGGGGTAGTTGATTTTGGGGAAAATAAAGCAATAGAATTTAGAGATAAAAGTGAACTAATTAAGTTAAATGTTGTTTGGCATTTTATTGGTCATTTGCAAACAAACAAAGTAAAGTATTTAATAAATAAGGTAGATTTTATTCACTCTGTTGAAAGTTTCAAATTGGCAAAAGAAATTAATAAACAAGCCAAACAAGTAAATAAAATCCAAAATATTTTTTTTGAAGTTAATACATCTGGTGAAGATTCAAAATTTGGATTGAAAAATTATGATGAACTTTTTGAATTAACTTCAAAATGTGAAGATTTACAAAACATAAAACCTGTTGGTTTAATGACAATGGCATCTTATACAAATAACGAAAATATTTTACGCAGCAGCTTTTCTCAGCTAAGAGAATTAAGAGATAAACTAAACAATAAATTTATGTTCATAAAAGAACTTTCAATGGGAATGACAAACGACTATACAATAGCTATTGAAGAAGGTGCGACAATGCTTAGGATTGGAACAGCTATTTTTGGAAATCGCAATATTTCAAAGTCGTGGAGTGAAAAATGAAATTTACACCATTTAGTATAAAAGCCCAAGAATTTAACAAATCTATGCGTGGATTTGATAAAGATGAGGTTCGAGGTTATTTGTCAAATTTGGCAAACGAATTTGAAAAGTTACAAACTGAAAACAATTATTTAAATGATAAAATCAAAAATTCATCTGAAGAAATTACTGAATTTAAAAAATTAGAGAAAACTCTTCAAGCAACTTTAGTTTCGGCACAAGAATCGTCAAGTAAAGCTGTTGAATCAGCTAAGAAGCAAAACCAATTGATTATTAAGGAAGCAGAAATAAGAGCTAATCAAATAATAGAAAAAGCAAATAAAGAAGCTGAAGTAATTAGATATTCTGTTTTACAATTGCGTGAAGAAAGAAATTTACTTATTGCAAAATTGAAAGCAATTGTAGAGACTCAAGCAAATATATTAGATATTGGGTCAAATACATTTGCAAGCAAATCACTTCCAGTTGAAATGAAACAAAATGATAATTCTGAAATTGATGTAGATGATGTTTTGGAGAAACTATTATGAGCAAATTAATGACAAATGTTATTGAAACTATTAGTGTAATTAGAGAAAAAACTGATAAAATATATTCTGTAGGAATTGTTTTGGGTACTGGTTTAGGTGGTTTAGTAAACGAAATAGAAATAGATTTTGAAATAGATTATTCAAATCTTCCTCATTTTGTTCAATCAACTGTTGAATCACATAATGGTAAACTTATTTTTGGGAATTTGAATAATAAAGATGTTGTTGTAATGCAAGGTAGATTTCATTACTATGAAGGTTATTCAATGCAGGAAATAACATATCCAATAAGAGTTATGAAATTATTGGGAGTTGAAACTATATTTATTTCAAATGCTTGTGGTGGAATGAATCCTCTTTATAGGCGTGGTGATTTAATGATTATGAATGACCATATAAATTTACTTGGTGATAATCCTTTAATTGGTAAAAATGAAGATGAATTTGGACCACGTTTTCCTGATATGAGTGAGCCATATAATTACAAATTAATTGCTTTAGCAGAAATAATTGCATTAGAAAATAAAATTAAAGTTCATCAAGGTAGTTATGTCGCTGTTTCTGGTCCTAATCTTGAAACCAAAGCTGAATATAGATTTCTTAGAACAATTGGTGCAGATGTTGTTGGAATGTCAACAATTCCCGAATGTATTGTTGCAAACCATATGGGAATGAAAGTTTTTGGAATAAGTATAATAACAGATGAATGTTTTCCAGATTCACTTAAAGCTGTTGAGTTAAGTGAAATTTTAGAAGCGGCAAAATCTGCTGAACCTAAAATGACTAAAATTATTAAAGAAATGATTGGTAGAATGTGATTGAGATAAAGAAAATATATTTTATATTCCCACTACTTCTTGCATTTTTATTAGTATTTTCTAATTCATTAAATACTAATATATTTGCTAATTCAAACTATACTTTTTTAGTTTGGTTTGTTTTAATGCTTATGTCATTTGTTATTGGTTGGGTTATAAACTATAGTTTTAAATGGGAAAAAGGTATTAAAACTATATTTATTGTAATATTTTCGTCAATATTTTTAAGTTTAGTTCTTGTTGCACTTTTTAGAAATAGTTTTGATTTAAACACAACGTTATTAGGTAATTTTGTCCTTTATTCGTTAAGAATTTTTGTTTTGGGTTCAATTTCAATTTTTGGTCTTTCTGTTGCAGAAAATATAAAAAATGAAAAAATAGCAATTGGAAAAACAAACGAGGAACCAGAAAATAAATTATCTAATAATTCTGATTTTTTTATTAAAGAAGCAAAGCTAAGAGCTGAAAAAATAATATTTGATGCTGAAAAAGAAGCAAATAAAATTAACGAAAGAAAAACTCAAATTGAAATTCAATTGCGAGAATTGATTCATACCGAAAGGGAAGTTATTCGCAATTACGAAAGTATTTCTTCAAATAAAATTGAAAACAATAGTACTACTGATTAGTTTACATTCTATCCATTCGATAGAGATAACCAATAAAATTACAACTTATGAATAAAATATAGAGAAAAGATGTTTAAGCAATACGATGAAAAGATTAGCTATCCTAAAATTGAAGAAAATATTTTAAAGTTTTGGGACAAAAAAAAGATATTTGAGAAATCAATATCTACAAGAGAACAAAAGGATACATTTACCTTTTATGAAGGACCACCAACTGCAAATGGTAAGCCTGGTATTCACCATGTTATGGCCAGAACTTTAAAAGATTTAGTTTGTCGTTACAAAACTATACAAGGTTTTCAAGTAAATAGAAAAGCTGGTTGGGATACACACGGCTTACCTGTTGAAATTGAAGTTGAGAAACAACTTGGAATTAAAAGCAAAAGTGAAATTCCAGAATTTGGTGTCGAAAAATATAACGAAGCCTGCCGTAATTCTGTTTTTACTTACAAGGACTTATGGGAACAAATGACCACAAGAATGGGTTATTGGATAAATCTTGATGAAGCTTATATTACTTGTGAGAACAATTATATCGAATCTGTTTGGTGGGCGCTTTCAACTCTTTTTAATAAGGGATTAATATTTAAAGACTATAAAATTGTTCCTCAATGCCCAAGGTCAGAAACTGTGCTTTCTTCTCACGAGCTTGCACTTGGTTATAAAGATACAAAAGACCCATCAGTTTATGTAACATTGAAGCTTGATAGAGATTCTAAACTAAATAAAGATGGTGAAACTTCATTTCTTGTTTGGACAACAACTCCATGGACTTTAATTTCTAATGTTGCACTTGCTGTAGGTCCTGATGTTAATTATGTAAAAATAAGAACAGATGAGAGAAATCTAATTCTTGCAAAAGAAAGACTTAGTGTAATTAAAAATGAATATGAAATTATTTCTGAACATAAAGGCTCTGAACTTGCTGGTATTTTCTACTGCCAAATGTTTAACTACTTAACTGTTGATAAAAAAGGATTTTATGTTGTAGAAGCTGATTTTGTTAGTACATCTGACGGATCTGGTATTGTTCATATTGCTCCAGCTTTTGGTGCTGATGATTATGAACTTTCAAAAAAATATGATTTGCCATTTCTTCAACCGGTTACTCGTGGTGGATTATTTACTGATGATATAACAGATTTTGCTGGTGTATTTGTAAAAGACGCTGATCAAGATATAATCCTTAAAATGAAAGAAATGGAAACTCTTTATAGAAAAGAAACTATTACTCACTCATATCCTTTTAGCTGGCGCTTCGACAACGTGCCAGTTATTTATTATGCCCGTGAATCTTGGTTTATTAAAACTACTTCAGTTGCCGATAAAATGGTTGAGCTAAACAAAACAATTAATTGGCAGCCTCCAGAAGTAGGTAGTGGTCGTTTTGGTAATTGGTTAGAAGACAATAAAGATTGGGCACTTTCACGTGACCGTTTTTGGGCAACTCCTTTACCAATATGGGTTAGCCAAGATGGTTCCGAGCAATTTGCTGTTGGAAGTATTGAAGAATTGAAAAAAGGATATATTGAAAATAATGGGATTAAAATTTCAGTTGCTGATTTAAATGAAGAAGAAATTGATTTGCATAAACCATTTGTTGATAGTGTACTTTTTGAAAAAAATGGTAAAATATTTGTTAGAACTCCTGAACTGATTGATGTTTGGTTCGATTCTGGTTCAATGCCATTTGCTCAATATCATTATCCTTTTGAAAACAAAGAACTTTTTGAAAAAAATTATCCTGCAGATTTTATATGTGAAGGCATTGACCAAACACGTGGATGGTTTTATACTATGCACGCAATTGGCACAATGTTGTTCGATAGTATTTCATATAAAAATTTGATTGTTAATGAATTAATCCTTGATAAAAATGGATTAAAAATGTCAAAGACAAAAGGTAATTCTGTTGATCCCTTTGAATTATTTGAAAAATACGGTGCAGACGCAACAAGATGGTATTTGGTAACTACTTCGCCACCCTGGAAACCAACTTTGTTTGATGAGGATGGAATTATTGAAGTTCAAAGGAAATTTTTTGGAACTTTAATTAATACCTATTCATTTTTTGCCCTTTATGCAAATATTGATAAAATTGATTTTTCTGAGGCAAAGGTTCCATATGAAAATCGTCCAGAAGTTGACCGATGGATTATATCAAAACTAAACTCACTTGTTGCAGAGTATGAATTATTAATGGATAGTTATGATGTAACAAAAGCTGCTCGTGCTGTTCAAGAATTTGTTATTGATGAATTATCAAATTGGTATGTTCGTCGCTCGAGGAGACGTTTTTGGAAAGCTGAAGTTAATGAAAATAAGCTTTCTGCTTATCAAACTTTACATGAATGTTTATTGAAAATATCTATACTTACTTCACCTTTTTCTCCATTTATTGCAGAGGAAATTTTTCAAAATCTTAATACAGAAAATAATTCTGAAAAGTGCGAATCAGTTCATTTAGTTAATTTTCCAAAAACAACTTTTATTGATAAAGAATTAGAAAGCAAAATGGCAATTGCACAAAGCGTAGTTTATTTAACACGTTCCATGCGTGCTAAATCTAACTTAAAAGTAAGACAACCATTAAGCAGCATTATGATTGCAATTGATAAATCGAAACGAGATGCAATTAAATATATGAAAGATGTCATTCTTGAAGAAGTTAATATTAAAGAATTAGTAATTTTAGAAAATGATTCAAGCATTGTTAATAAAACTGCAAAAGCTAATTTCAAAACAATTGGTCCAAAATATGGAAAATTAGTTAAGCGAATTGCTTCAGAAATTTCTAAATTAGATAAAGAACAAATTTCTAATTTAGAGAAAACGAACTCTGTTTCAATTAATATTGAAGGAGAGAATATTATCCTTTTATCAGAGGATATTGAAATTATTAGTTCAGAAATTGAAGGCTGGGTAGTGGAATCGGAAGCTGGAATTACAGTTGCAATAGATTCTGAATTATCAGAAAATTTAATTGCAGAAGGTTTTGCTCGCGAGGTAGTTAACAGAATTCAAAATATGCGAAAAGATGCTGGTTTTGAAGTTATGGATAGAATAATAATTAGTTATAAAACAGATAAAAAATTAAGTTCTTATATTAATCAATTTTCTGATTATATTAAGACAGAAACTTTAGCAGATATTATTAAGAATAGTGATTCTAAATTTGGTTTTTCACAAGATTGGGAACTCGGTGAGTATTTATGCACTATCTCAGTCGCAAAATCTGAATAGAATTTTATGGAGGAAATTATGGCAAAAAGAGTAGTAGAAAATATCGTGAATAAAAAGGAAGCAGTAAAAAAAGAAATAGTTAATGAAGACGCTTCTCTTAATTCACAAACGAAAAAAGTTAAAGGGTATCCTAAAAAAGATTTAGCTGAATTTCGAAAAGTAATTTTAACTAAGAAAAGTGAAATTATTGAACAATTGCAAAATCTTAAAGAGCAAATGATGGATTCGAGTACAGGTCAATATGTAAATGAAAATTCACCATACTCTCTGCATATGGCTGAACAAGGAACTGATGCTCAGGAAAGAGAAAAACTATACCTTTGGGCACAAAGAGAAAATAAATTTCTTGCGTACCTTGAAGATGCCTTACAAAGAATTGATAATGGTACATATGGAATTTGCATTGAATGTTTGGATGAGCCAAAACATTTATGCCCAACTTGTCCTTTAATACCTAAACCAAGATTACTTGCTGTTCCACATACACAACATTGTGTTGAAATAAAAAATGCTGCAGCATCTAATAAAAAGTAGGTAAAATTTGAAAGTACTTTATGTTACGCTTGTTGTTTTTTTAACTGATCAAATTTCTAAATTGGCAGTGAAAGGCTTTTCAATTCCCAGCATAAACTTTAACTGGGAAGGGATGCATTATGGTCAAAGCATTAATGTTATTGGAGATTTTCTTAGAATTACTTTTGTGGAAAATTCAGGAATGGCTTTTGGTTTAGAAGTTGGCGTTATCCAGAAATTTTTTCTAACAACGTTTACTTTTATAGCAGCCATTGGACTATTTTATTATTTATATAAATCGCAAAAACGTGATTTTCCATTAAGACTTGGTTTAGCATTAATTCTTGCTGGTGCTCTTGGTAATTTAATTGACCGTGCGTTTTATGGAATTATTTTTAATTACGCTCCATTACTCTATGGAAGAGTTGTTGACTTTATTCAAGTAGAGTTTTGGGATTTCACTTTATTTGGTAATACTTATGAAACTTGGCCTATTTTTAACATTGCAGATTCTGCTGTAACAATTGGTGTAGCAATAATTTTATTATTCCATAAAGATAATGCTCCAATTGAAGATGAAAAACAAGCTGAATTATCAAATGAAATCTCTTTAGCAGAAGAAAATAATAATATAAATAACGTTTCCTAAATGGCTAATATAATAACAGAAAAAATATTTAATTTTGTAATAACAGAGGGGCAGCAAAGAGAACGGTTAGATGTTTATCTTGCTAATTCACTTGAAAATGCTACTCGTTCACGTGTTCAACAATTAATTAAGGCAAATTTAGTAACTGTAAATGATAAAATTCAAAAATCTAACTACCAAATACTTCCAAATGATAGGATCAGTTTAGCAATTCCTGTTTCACCACGTCCAGATAAAGTTGAAGCGGAAGATATTCCAATTGAAATTATTTATGAAGATGAGTTTTTAATTGTAGTAAACAAGCCTGCAGGAATGGTTGTACATCCAGCACTTGGAAATTGGACAGGCACTATGGTTCACGCACTACTTCATCACACACAAAACTTAAGTGATGTTAATGACGAAGATAGACCAGGAATTGTTCATCGCTTAGATAAAGATACAACTGGGCTATTACTTGTTGCTAAAGACCCATGGGTGCATTCAGAGCTTGCAAAACAGTTTTCCGATAGAACAATTGAGAGAGAGTATTGGGCTGTCTGTTGGGGAAGATTTAAGGAATCTGAAGGTGAAGTGGTTGGCAATATTGCTCGCAGTAAAAAAGATAGGAAAATATTTGCAGTTAATGAATCGGAAGGTAAGTATTGTGAAACTCATTATTCTGTAATTGAAGAATATGAATTTGCATCCTTGATTAAACTAAAGTTAAAAACTGGAAGAACTCATCAAATTAGAGTTCACATGAACCATATTAATCATCCAATTTTTGGTGATTACATTTATAACGGCCGGGTATTAAAAGCTGGAACAAATTTGCCTAAAATTAATCAACGTCTTAATAATTTGCTCTCAATTATTGATAGACAAGCACTTCATGCAAAAACTCTTGGATTCACCCATCCCAAAACGGGTGAAAACTTAATATTTAATTCAGAACTTCCAGAAGATATGAAGTTACTTATTGAAAAATTGCAAATTCCTTCAATATAAAATAAATTAGAAATCTAAAAATTATGGTTTTCTAATTTTATCATAATTAAATGAAGTTTTTCCTTTAGGCGGGGGATTAAATTTTGAAAAGTGAACTGCTGCAAGTCCAACAACTCCCATAAATTGAGCAATTCCTAAATATTTAGCAAAAACCCCATATTTCTTCCTGTTTTGTGCGGTTTTCAAAATCGAAAAAGTTAAGTTGTTGTATTCAACCCAATCTATGCATTAGAAAACCTCAAAGGAGCCTCTAAGTTTTGAATTTGGGAGAAAATACCATCCATCCATTGCCTTCTTTTGACTG
>PCUD01000008.1 GCA_002786785.1 Ignavibacteriales bacterium CG18_big_fil_WC_8_21_14_2_50_31_20
ATGGTAAAGTTACGTTGTATTGGGATGATAGAGCTGAAAAAACATTTGACGCATTTTACCAAAGATACAACTTTGAAGGTTACAGAATTTATAGATCAACAGAAGCAAATTTTATTGAAAGTAAAACTATTACTGACGCATATGGTAAAGCCACATTTAGAAAACCGCTTGTACAGTTTGACTTAATTGACGGAATTAAAGGGCTTCATCCAATTGATGTAAATGGAGCTTTATTTAATTTAGGAGATGATTCAGGATTAAAACACTCTTTTATTGACAGTACTGTGCAGAATGGTCAAACCTATTATTATGCAGTTTCTGCTTATGATAAAGGATATATTGTTACAAATATAGTTGGTTCTACAGAAGGTATTCCTCCTTCTGAAACAGCAACAATATTTAGAACGGATGTAAATGGAAATATAACTGTTGATGTTAATACTGCTGTTGTTACTCCAAGAGCTCCAGCAGCTGGTTTTATTGCACCAGAGATTTCTGAATTATTTGTCTCTGGACCAGCTACAGGTTCAGTTTCAATAGATATACTTGATCAAGATTCTGTAAAAAACTTTCACACATATAGATTGGAATTTAAGAATGATGAACCATTTAATAATGGCTCTAAACCTTTTTATTCCTTAATTGATTATACGGATAAAGATACTTTACTAAATAATATTCAACTTTCTGGATTGGAAGAACAAACAAAAGTTACTGATGGTTTTTCAATGTATATTAAAAATGATTCGCTTGTTCAAGTTGATAACGATAAAACAAAATGGCTAAGTGGAAGTAGTAATTTCATCATGTCAGTTGGTTTTGATTCTCGTTATTCTGCGGCATATCAAGGGAAAAGAGTGGATTATCCAGCAGATTTCAAAATTACTTTAACTGAGCCTGGTCAAGGTCAAATATCATATCCAGCAACTTCATTTAGTCAGCCGATACAGTCAAATGTGTTAGTAGAAAACTTGACAGAAAATAAAGATAGTATTCAATTTATTTTTAGAGATGAAAACAAGAATGAAATCTTTGACGAAGGAGATGCTATATTTATTGTTTATGGAGATTCTGTTGGTAAACCAGTTGTTAACAGAAGTGATATTCGCATTACTTGGTCTTTATCAATTATTAGAGATACTACAATAGCAGAAGAACTTCAAAAGGCTCCTGAATTTGGAGATGTCTTTAAAATAGTTACAAAAAAACCATATAGAACAGGTGAATACATCGAGTTTGTTACAAAATCTCAAGGCTTTGATAAATCAAAAGCTAACTCAGATTTGGATAATATAATTGTTGTTCCAAATCCATATTCTGGAGCTGCAAGCTGGGAACGTACCTCAAGCAGTGTTGGAAGAGGGGAAAGAAAAATACAATTTATGAATCTGCCTAATAAGTGTACTATTAGGATATATAGTTTAAACGGAAAATTAGTACAAACATTAAATCACAATACTACTTTTTCTGATGGTCAAGAAGCCTGGAATCTGATTTCAAAAGATGGAATGGATATAGCTTACGGAGTTTATGTTTTTCATATTGATGCTCCGGGTATAGGCGAAAAAATTGGTCGATTTGCAATAATAAAATAATTAATATTTCTTGGTATAATTATGTTCAATAAAAAACACAAAGCAAGTATTTTAATGTTTTTGTTAATTAGTATTACTGCTTTATATGGACAGAAAGTTTCAAATTCTGGAACAACTGCTGCAAATTTTTTAGAAGTTCCTGTTGGGGCTTCTGCGGTTGGAATTGGTGGTGCGTTTGTAAGTATTGCAAATGATGCCAGTGCATTATTTTGGAATTCTGCAGGGATAGCTAATTTAGATAGAAACGAGCTTATCTTAAATCATATTGATTGGATAGGAGGTACAAAGCATGATTTTGCTGGAATTGTTATTAATTTGCAGAATTATGGCAATTTGGGAATTAGTTTTACATCTCTGTCTATGGATGATATGATTGTTAGAACCGTTGAAAAGCCTAATGGAACTGGAGAGCTTTTTAATGCTCACGATATTTCAATGGGAATAACATATTCGCGTGCTTTAACTGATAGATTTTCAATTGGTCTTACTGCAAAATATATTCAACAAAGTATTTGGCACATGAATGCAACGGCGTTTGCTATTGATATTGGTACTTTATTTAAAACTGATCTTTTGGGTGGACTAGTAATTGGTGCATCACTTTCTAATTTTGGAACTCCAATGACGCTACAAGGTAGAGATGCTAGATATTTCATTAGAGTTGATGACTCAAAGCTTGGCTCAAATGAGAGTATTCCTACAAATATTGAAATGGATACATGGGAATTACCACTGGTTTTCAGAATTGGTGTATCAACAAATATTTATCAATCACCCACAAATTCATTTCTAATTGCAGTGGATGCCGTTCATCCAAATAATAATTTCCCAAGTGTTAATATTGGCTCACAATTTTCATTTATGGATTACTTCTTTTTAAGAATTGGTTACAATGAACTATTTCTTCAAGATGCCGAAGGTGGCTTAACTTTTGGAGTTGGATTAAATTCCAAAATGCTTTTTAGTGAAGCTATTGCTAGTTTTGATTACGCTTACAGAAATTTTGGACGTCTAGAAAACATCCATGTATTTTCATTAAATATTAAATATTAGGTTGATGTGATTGCATTAATTGTATTTATATTAATGGTTTTCCAAAATGTTCAAAGTACTGAACTTAAAAGTAATGAGCATAATGTTGCTAAAAATAATATTGATTCTGAAGTTGTAGCAAACGTTGGAAATATTAAAATAACAAATGAAGAATTTAGACTAAATTATGAGTTCGGTCCTGTCTTCACTAAAAAGATAAATAATTCCAAAGAGAAGCATCTTAATTATATGATAAATGAAAAATTATTTGCTTTGGAAGCTGAGGCAATTGGGTTAGATACATCTCGACAAGTGATAAATTATCTAAACACAATTAATTCTGATCTTGCCACTGAAGAACTTTATATAGATGAAATACTTAGTAAAGTTGAAATTATGGATAACGAAATTGATTCTGTAATTACAAGAAAAAGTATGGATGTGAAAGTCAAATGGCTTTTTTCAGATTCTGAGTTTGAAATT
This sequence comes from Ignavibacteriales bacterium CG18_big_fil_WC_8_21_14_2_50_31_20, assembly GCA_002786785.1. GTDB lineage: Bacteria > Bacteroidota > Ignavibacteria > Ignavibacteriales > Melioribacteraceae > 1-14-2-50-31-20. The sequence goes on from PCUD01000008.1 coordinate 3,111, forward strand.
AACTCTCTTAATTTAAAGCTCAAAAGTGGAATCCCATTTGTCTCTCTATTTAAGCAACGATATAAATTAAAAGAAGAAATTGATAGTAAAGAATTAAAAACTAACAGATATTTATTGGGGAAAAAGAATCCTAGTTTAGGTAAAATAGTAGATACACTTGAAAGCAAAAAGTTTTCAAAGCCAATATTTATGGATGATGGTTGGTATATAATTTATTTGGAAAGTTTTAATCAGCAAGCAATTCTTACAGAAACAGATTTTACAAGATTAAAAACAGAAGCAATAGATGCGGTTAAAATGATTAAGATGAATTCTATTTCTGATAAATATGTTAATAACCTGATGATTGATAATGTACCAATAATTAAAAGCACTGCATTTAGAATATTAAGATCGTATTTAAGCAACTATATCTTAAAAAAAGAATTATACGAACAATGGTCGCTTCCCCAAAAAATGGATGAAGCTTTAGCAGAACTTGATAATAAAAGCAAAAGCGATATTAGTAAACTAGTATTGATTAATATGAAATCGACTGAAGTTACTATTAGTCAATTTTTAGAGTGGTTTTGGCTTCGCGACCAATACATAAAATTTGATAATAGTTCATTGGAAGCATATACACTTTCTCTAAAAGATATCGTGTTTAGAATGGTTAGGGATGAGCTATTGACAAATACTGCTAAAAAGAAAGGATATTTTGAGTCAGATGTGGTAAAAAAACAATTCTCGTGGTGGCGTGAAAAAGTACTATCCAGTGCTTTTAAAAACTATTTAAGAAATACGATTAATGTAAGTTCTGATGAAATAGCACCGCAAAAAGGGAATGAAAAAGACATAAATATTGATATTGAAAAAGAATATACAGCAAAGCTATTTAGAACTATTCAGAAGCTTAAACAAAAATATTCAATAGTAATTGATGAAGATATACTCGATAATATTATTGTTTCTGAAGAGGAAAATCCGAGTGCAATTAGTCTTTATACAATAAAAAAAGGTGGGCTAATCCCACGAACTCCTTATCCAACAATTGATAGTGAATGGGCAAATTGGGAATAATATGCACATAGTGAAAATAAATATATTTATTGGAATTCTTTTTTACATATTTATTGGTTGTTCTTCATCCAATGAAAAAAAAGAATATGAACTTCTTTATTGGAGTTCTAATAATTCTCAAGAAATAGAGTTTGCTAAAATAGTTATTAGCCAATGGAATGAAATGCACCCAGAAGCAAAAGTTCAATACCAACCAGTTCCGGAAGGTCAGTCGAGTGAAGAAATTATTTTAGCCGCTGTTGTTGGGGAGACTACACCAGATGTTTATTCAAATATGTGGCAGGGTGATGTTGAAATTTACGCAGAGTCTGGCTCGCTCGTTGCTTTTGATACTTTGGACGGATTTAATGAATTTATATATGATAGATGTGATACTTCTGTGATGATTGAAAATACATCGCTTGATAATCATATATACCAAATCCCTTGGAAGATAAATCCTATTTTGATGATTTACAATAAAAATCACATTAAAAATCTTGGGTTAGATCATGCTCCATCAACTTATGATGAGTTTTTTGACGCAGCTGAAAAATTTAAGAAGGATAAAGATGGCGATGGATATATTGATCAGTGGTTTGGATATTCTGAGGTATTAGTTACTTGGTGGCAAAGGTTTTTTGATTTTTATCCATTGTATTTGGCTGCTTCTAGCGGACAACCTTTAATAAAAAATAACAAAGCAGATTTTGATAATGAATATGCGGTTAACGTATTTAAATTTTTAAGAGAGTTATATAAGCAAAAATATTTTCCACAAGAACGTTTGGCAACAAGAGAAGACCCATTTTTATCTGGTACTATTGTTACTAGGTTTACTGGTCCTTGGGAGATTTCTCATGCTGAAAAATATAAACCTGATGGATTTGAATATGGATTTCAACATATTCCAGTTCCCGCTAATTCTAAAGGACCAATTTACACATATGGTGATCCTAAGAATATTGTAATTTTTAATACTTGCAAAAAGCCTAACTTAGCATTTCAGTTTGCTAAGTTCCTTACAAGCAAGAAGAACGATTTTCAATTACTCAAACTTACTTCGCAATATCCAAGAAGAAAAGATCTTCTTACTGATTCTTTATTTGTGAAATATTTTGAAAAAAATCCAGAACTTAGAGTATTTGCAGAGCAAGCAAAATATGTAAGGGGAACAGATGCTTCTTCAGTATTAAAGGAAGTTTTTGATATTATTTCACAAGAATATGAAGCGTGTGTAATTTACGGTACAAAAACTCCTGAAGAAGCAATTAAAGATGCTGCATTTGCTGTCAATTTATTGAACTTATAATTAGAAATTATGAAACGAGCAAATAAAATGATTAACAGACTAAAAAATGATTATAATGTAAGTTACATCTGGCAAAAATTAACAATGATAAAAAGATGAAAACTAGAAAAATAACACCATATTTACTTGTAGCACCATATATACTGCACTTCGTAATATTTGTAGCGTTTCCTGTTATATTCTCAATTGTTTTAACATTTCATAAATGGAATATAATTTCACCGATGAAATTTTCTGGCTTAGATAATTATATTAGGCTTTTTAACGATACCTTGTTTCTAAAATCAATAATGAACACTTTTGTATTTTTAATTATCCATATACCTCTTCAAATATTTGTTGCGTTAATATTAGCAGAAATTCTTAATCAAAAAATATTTATGCGAGGATTTTTTAGAGCCGCTTTCTTTATGCCTGTTGTAGTTTCTGGTGTTGTTGTAACAATGCTTTGGCAGCAAATGTTTGCTTTCGATACTGGATTACTTAATAGAGTTTTGACCACAATCGGTTTAGATAAAGTTGGCTGGCTTGTTGACCCAGATATTGCAATGTCATCAATTGCTGTTATGGCAACTTGGAAAAATGTTGGATTATATGTAATACTATTTTTAGTTGGCTTACAAACCGTTCCACCGCACTATTATGAAGCTGCTGATTTAGAAGGTGCAAACAGATTTCAGAAGTTCTTTTACATAACTCTTCCTATGATTAAACCAACCATGTTTATGGTTATTATTCTTTCTACAATTGGTGGATTTTCATTATTTATTGAACCATATATTATGACAGGCGGCGGTCCACTGAACAGTACTATTTCTGCAGTTCTCTATATTTATAAGCAAGGATTTTTCTATTATCACATGGGTTACGCTTCAACACTGGGATTATTTTTTGCCTTAATAATATTGATTGTAATTGTAATTCAGAAAAAATTTATTGAGAGGGAAAAATAGTATTATGAAACGAGCATGCAAAGATATTTATTCACAAGCTAATGATTGTAATGCGAGTTACATCTGGCAAAAATTAACTATAATAAACAGATGAAAAAACTAATATTTTATACCGTACTTTTATTTGCAGCTCTCTCATTCATTTATCCTTTTATTTGGATGATAAGTGCATCGCTTGCACCTGAAAGTGAAATAGGAAGTTTGGTGCTATTTCCAAATACTTTTACTTTGGATAGCTACACTCAAATGTTTTCAAAAATTCCAATTGGTAGAGCATTGTTCAATAGCATTTTGGTTTCTACATTAGTTACTATCGGAGTTTTAGTATTTGGTTCAATGGTTGGGTATGCGCTTTCAAAATTGGAATTTAAGGGAAGGGAATTCATATTTTACGTTATAATTTTTACAATGACACTTCCATTTCAAATTACTTTAATTCCACAATATATTTTAATGGTAAAATTTGGCTGGGTTGATACATACGCTGCGTTAATTGTGCCATATCTTATGAACGCTTTGGCAATAATAATGTTTAGACAATATTTCAAAAGTATTCCTACTGATTTGCTTGACGCGGCGCGTATTGATGGATGTGGGGAACTTAGAATACTTTTTACTATTCTTTGGCCAAACGCATTGCCAGCAATTGTTACAATTGGAATATTGACATTTATGGCATCTTGGAATGAAGTATTGTGGCCCTTAATTGTAATTAGAGACGAAAGTCTTATGACAATGCCGCAACTTGTTACATTATTTGCAGTGGGTGGAAGAGCTGATGCACAATTAGGTGTAAAACTTGCCTCTGCTATTTTACTAGCACTTCCAATAATGATAGCATATCTATTTTTTCAAAAATATTTTATACAAAGTATGGCTTCAACAGGACTTAAAGAATAGAAAAATTATTTTATTGAGTTGCAATGTTTTTAGCAGATAATAAACTGGTTATCTGTGTAAATAAAGAATTAGAATTTTAGAGAGAAATTAAATTGAATAAAAAAAATATCCCCAATAAAATTGCATTTATAGGTGATTATTTACCCCGAAAGTGTGGTATTGCAACTTTTACATCCGATATATTTACAAGTATCAATCTCCAATATCAAAAAAATAATTGCTTTGTAATTGCAGTTAATGATACAAAGGAAGGTTATAATTATCCCAATGAAGTTAAATTTGAAATTGAAGAACAAGAACTGGCTTCATATCAACGTGCTGCGGATTTTATCAATTTTAACAATATCGAAATTGTATCACTTCAGCACGAATTTGGAATTTATGGCGGTAAATCCGGAAGTCATATTCTTGCACTTTTAAGAGATTTGCATGTTCCGGTTGTAACTACGTTTCATACAATTTTAGAAAAACCAACACCTGAACAATTCTTAGTAATGAAGGAAATTATTAAACTTTCTGCCCGTCTGGTTACAATGACGGAAAAAGGTAAATCTTTTCTTACAGAAATTTATAAAGCTCCGGTTGGAAAAATTGATATTATTCCTCATGGAATTCCAGAGATGTCTTTTGTTGACCCTAATTTTTACAAGGACCAATTTGGAGTTGATGGAAAACAAGTGATCTTAACCTTTGGGCTTCTTTCTCCGCAAAAGGGGATTGAAAATGTTTTAAAAGCAATGCCTGAGGTTTTAAAAGAATTTCCAAATGTTGTATATGTAATTCTTGGAGCAACTCATCCAAATCTTGTGAAGGAGCATGGAGAAATTTATAGAATGAGTCTTGAGCGGATGTCTGCTGATCTTGGAATTAAAAAGAATATAATATTTTATAACAGATTTGTTGAATTAGAAGAACTAAAAGCTTTCATTGGAATGTGTGATATTTATATTACTCCATACATAAATAAAGCTCAAATAACTTCAGGAACACTTGCTTATGCTTTCGGCTGCGGGAAAAGTGTTATTTCTACACCTTACTGGCATGCAGAAGAGTTATTAGCGGAAGGAAGAGGAATTTTAGTTCCTTTCGCGGATTCAAAAGCTATTTCAACAGAAATAATTAGTTTATTGAAAGATGATAAACGCCGTCATGCAATGAGAAAAAAAGCTTACCTGCTTGGTCGTAAAATGATTTGGAGTGAAACAGCTAAAATATATTTGGATTCATTTAAAAAAGCTAGGCTTCCCAAAAATGAAAAATATTCCCGAATATTTGCTGTAAAAACGCTTGAAGAAAAAAGGGAAGAACTTCCCAAGATTAAATTAAATCATTTAATCAGAATGACAGATTCAACAGGTTTATATCATCATGCAATTGGTTCAATCCCTAATTATTCCGAAGGCTATTGTACTGACGATAACGCAAGAGCTCTTTTGCTTTCAGTTCTACTTGAGGAAACATATCCAGATAATGAAATAATTCAGGATTTATCTAGCCGTTATTCTGCTTTTGTTAACTATGCTTTTGATAAAAAAACTAAGCGCTTTAGAAATTTTATGAGCTATGATAGAAAATGGATTGAAGATGAGGGTTCCGATGATTGCCAAGGTAGATCAATTTGGGCTTTGGGAACTTGTGCAGGCAGATCAAAATTCCCTAATTTCCATATGTGGGGAACACAATTATTTAACCAAGCTATTAATTCAGCAGAAACTTTAACTTCGCCTCGTGCATGGGCTTTTTCTTTATTAGGCATAAATGAATATTTTAGAAGAATGAGCGGTGACACAATTGCCAGTCAGGTGAGAGATACACTAACAAACCGTTTGACAAAACTTTATGATTCTGTCGCCGAGGATGAATGGTTTTGGTTTGAAGATATTTTATCTTATGATAACGCTGTAATTCCTCGTGCCTTAATTGTAAGTGGACAGTGGACAGAAAATGAGAAAGCTTTTGACATTGGATTGAAATCCTTACGTTGGCTTTTAAAAATACAAACTACGGAACATGGTAATTTTAGACCAATAGGTTCTAATGGATTTTATCGAAAAGGTGGCAACAGAGCAAAATTTGATCAGCAACCTATTGAAGCCTATTCAATGCTTACAGCCTGTTTAGAAGCTACACGAGCAACCGATGATAAATTTTGGCTTGAATCTGCCAGAATGATTTTCGAATGGTTTTTAGGCAGAAATGATCTTGAAATTCCTCTTTATAACACAAAGACTGGCGGGTGCCACGATGCACTTCATGTTGACAGAATAAACCAAAATCAGGGCGGCGAATCGACACTTGCCTTTTTACTATCTTTAGTCGAAATGCGCATTATGGAAAATTCTTTTCGTTCATTTAAAAGGCTCAAAGGTCTTGAACATCTTGAAAATTTAATTGAAAAACAAATAGTGGATAAACATGAAAGTAATTAGAACCGATGTAGTAATTAAACCTGATTATAAGAGAGTTCTCTACAGACCTTTTACAATTGTGTCTGAGGAAAGAATAACAAAAATTATTGGAAGAATTCTTACCCTTTCTGAGGCTGAAGTTAAAAACGAACTTAATCAGGTAATCACGGAATTTGAAGAACGCCATCAAAGGCTTCGTAAATTTTATTTAAATAGATTTGAGCAAATGAAAAAATATTTGCTAACGGATAAACAACTTAGTAATGATAGGAAATTATTAATTGGTGCATATTTTACACAAGAATATTCATTAGAATCAGCTGCACTTTTTAATCCGTCAATGGTATGGCATCCAGATCAATCAAATCTTGCAGAGGGAAGTCGTCGTTTTATTTTAAGTTTAAGGGCAACCGGAGAGGGACATATATCATCAATAACTTTTAGGTCAGGAGTTATTGATAAGGGAAATAATATTAATATTGATATTCCTAGTAGATATGTAACTACCTCTGAAAATATTTCAAATCAGATTTTTGAAAAAGCACTTTTTGAAAGAAAGTTAATTGAACTTGATTTGTTAACTGATTTTGCTCAAAAAGTAATTGACAGCCTGGATGAAAATTTTAGTTTTATTAATCTTGAAGAGACTATAAAAATTTTATTGCGTACCTTTAGAAAAAATGGTTTAGAGATTGAGTTGACCTCAAGGGCGATTTTATCATTGGCACTATCAAATTATGAAATTCAATACAATTCTGATCAAAGACTTTCTGAACGAGTAATATTTCCTCATTCACCTTCGGAAATGAATGGAATTGAGGATGCTCGTTTTGTAGAATTTATTGATGAAAATGGACAAAAAACTTATTATGCAACTTATACAGCATATGATGGAAAAGTCATTTTTCCACAACTTCTTGAGACTAAAGATTTTTTAAATTTTAAGATAAGTACATTAAATGGTCCTGAAGTAAAGAATAAAGGAATGGCACTTTTTCCAAGGAAAATTAATGGACTTTACGCAATGATCTCAAGGCAGGATAATGAAAATATATTTTTAATGTACTCTGAGCATCTTCATTTCTGGTATACAAAACAGATAATTCTAAAACCAACTTATCCATGGGAATTTGTGCAACTGGGCAATTGTGGCTCTCCAATAGAAACTGAAGCTGGTTGGTTAGTATTAAGTCATGGTGTTGGAGCAATGCGGGAATATTCAATGGGTGCATTTTTATTAGATAAAGATGATCCATCTAAAGTTATTGGTAGATTAAAGGAGCCTTTGCTCACGCCAAATGAAAATGAAAGAGAGGGATATGTCCCTAATGTGGTTTATAGTTGCGGTGGTGCTATCCATGATGATGAACTTATTATCCCTTATGCTATGTCAGATCATGCAAGTAGCATCGCAAAGGTGAATGTTAAAGAATTAATTGATGAAATGATAAAATAATATAGGCGATATGAAAATGATTAGATATGAAAATAATCCTGTTCTTGTAAAAGAAGATGTCCCTTTCAAGGTGAATAGTATTTTTAATCCTGGGGCTATTAAGTATAATGATGAATATTTATTAATGTGCAGAGTAGAAATGCCAATCGGAAGATCTTCATTTCTCATTGCCCGAAGCAAAGATGGTTTTAGTTTTAAGTTGGATACTAAACCAATTTTAACTCCAGAAGATCACAAGGACTGCTATGAGTATGTAAATTGGGGTATTGAAGATGCTAGGATAACTAGCATTGATAATAAATATTATTTAACGTATACCGGATATTCAAAATATAAACCTGTTGTAATTTTGGCAGAAACCGAAAATTTTAAAACATATAAAATTCTTGGACCTATTTCTGAAGCTTCGAACAAAGATTGTTCTATATTTCCAGAAAAAATTGATGGATATTATTGGAAGGTAGATAGACCTGAAGCTGAAGAACGTAGGGATATCTGGATAAGTAAAAGTCCGGATTTAATTCATTGGGGTGAATATTCTGTTTTAATGGAGCCTGATAAAGGGACATGGGAAGATAACAAAATTGGTGCCTCTACACCTCCTATAAAAACGAAAGATGGATGGTTAATGTTATATCATGGAGTAAGGGGATTTGGTATATCATCTTTGTATAAACTCGGAGTTGTTTTGCTTGATTTGAATAATCCAAGAATTGTAAAAGGTAAAAGTAAAGAACCAATACTTTCTCCAGAAATGGATTATGAAAGAGTTGGAGATGTTGGGAACGTTGTATTCTCTAATGGTTGGATTAAGGAAGATAATGATGATCTTAAAATTTACTACTCGGGTGCTGATATGAATGTTTGCGTTGCAGAGACTTCCATTGATAAACTTGTTGCATTATGTAAATAAGGTGCTTTTATGAAACAAAAATATATTATTCATATTATTTTACTAATTGTTATAACTTTTGTCTCATGCAACAGTAAGAGTAGCAATTATTCAAGAAGTAATACATCTCACTTGGATCATCTCTATGAGGAAATACAAGTTGATGGAACTGAGATGGCTATTATTCATATTTACAGTGAATATCCTGACTATCATTATGTCGGTGCTGAAAATGAAGGTGTTGCATGTGTTGATGATGTAGCACGTGCTTTAGTCCTTTACGTTAAGGACTTTGAATATAATGGAAATGTAGAATCTTTAAGAAAGTCAAAACAACTTGCAAAATTTATTATCTACATGGAAGCAGAAGATTCCACCTATTATAACTTTGTTTTTGAAGATGGGAAAATTAATAAAACCTTTAGAACAAGTATTTCTGGTTTTCAATGGTGGATGTGGAGAGCTTTATGGGCATTAGGTGAAGCTTATCCAACAATTAAAAATGATGATGAAGTTTTAGCAAGCGAAATGTTGAAATTACTAGATAATGGATTTAGCAAAACAATAAAGCATTATAAAATTTCTGATTTAACTGATTCTGAAAATGGAATAACTTTCCCGAATTGGCTGCCAGGTGAATCTGGTATTGACCAAACAGCAGTTTTAATTATGGGTTTATCCTCCTACTATAAAATCAATAAAAGTGATGATGTTTTAAAATTAATTAATGAATTAAGTAATAGTGTTTTAACTGTTCAGATTGGGTCAAATGACAACTATCCTTATGGAGCATTTTTAAGTTGGAGAAATGTATGGCACGCTTGGGGTAATTTACAAAGTTATTCTCTTTTAAAATCTTATGAGATAAATATGGATGAGAAATATCTTAACGCTGCACTTCAAGAAATAAATGGATTTTATAAATACCTAAATGACAATAAATATTATAATGAAATATTCTTCAAAAATAATAATGGTCTTATAGAAGACATTTCAAAAAGTAAATATCCCCAAATTGCTTATGGAATAAGACCAATGGTTTATGCTTGTCTAGAAGCTTATAAAATAACGAATGATGAAAAGTATGCCATACAAGCTGGAAATATTGCACAATGGTTGTTTGGTGATAATGATTTAGGAAAGTCTCTTTACAATAGTGAAACTGGAATTTGTTTTGACGGTATTTCATTGGAAGACCAAATAAATATGAATTCCGGTGCTGAGTCAACGATTGAAGCGCTATTATCACTACTGGAAATTGAACAAAACCAAGTTGCAAAAAAATCTTTAATGGAATATATAAATAAGTGAAAATGATTAAAAAATAATTATTGCACTAAAATTCAATAGCTATATTTTTGGGACAAATAATACTTATGGAAAAAATAGAACTCATAAATGATTGGGAATTTAAGTTATTAAATGATAATTCACATTCCAACAAATCCAAAATTGATCCAGGGAAATGGTACAATGCAAAGGTTCCCGGAACAATTCATACGGATTTATTGGATAATAAACTTATTGAAGACCCTTTTTATTCTGATAATGAAACGAGAATAAGCTGGATTGCTGAATGTGACTGGATATACTCAAAAGAGTTTACTTTTGATAAATCAGCAAATGTGGAATATCAATTAGTTTTTGATGGATTAGACACAATTGCAGAAATCTATTTGAATGATAATATTGTCGGAAATACAAATAATATGTTCGTTCAATATAAATATGATGTTGCTAAGTATTTGATCAACGGAAAAAATACGCTAAAGATTAAATTAATCTCTCCAAATAAATATAGTATTGATGAAGAGAGCAAGCATTCCAAACTTCAAGTGGCTTTAAAATCAAATAGAGTTTATATAAGAAAAGCGCAATACTCATTTGGCTGGGATTGGGGTCCAGAACTTACAACCTCTGGAATTTGGAAAGATGTTTATATAATAGAAAAGCCAAAAGCAGAAATTGAAAGTATTACATTTAATACTATATCAATTACTGGAGATGTGGCAGAAGTTGAAATTAAAGTAACACTAGAAAATAAAATTAAAGATGAACTTCTGTTAAATATCAAGCTTGATAATAAAGAGCAAATTACTGAAAATAGTATTGCTGTTAAAGGCAAAGAAAATACTATTCGATTGTTTGTCAAAAATCCTAAACTGTGGTTTCCAAACGGGGAAGGGGAACAAGAACTATATCAACTTAATTGCCAATTGTGTAATAAAGAAAATGATATTTATGATGAGCAAACAAAAACAGTTGGAATTAGAATAATTGAGCTGTTGCTTGAAAAAAATAATGAACCAGATTTCTTAATAAAAGTTAATGGGCAGTCTGTTTTTTGCAAAGGTGTAGATTGGATTCCAGCAGATTCATTTTTACCGAGAGTCACCAATGAAAAGTATTTAGATTTATTAACTAAAGCCAAAGATGCTAATATGAATATGATTAGAGTCTGGGGTGGTGGGATTTATGAAAACGATATTTTTTATGAATATTGTGATAAACTTGGATTATTAGTCTGGCAAGATTTTATGTTTGCATGCGGAGCATATCCTGAACATGATAGTATCATCGAAAATATCAAAAACGAGGTAACTCAAAATGTAAACCGATTGCAACATCATCCTTCAATAGCAATATGGTGTGGAAATAATGAAAATGAGTGGGGATGGTTTCAAGACCAGAAATCTCCAGTTAAAGAATTACCAGGATATAAAATTTATAATTCCATTATTCCCACTATACTGAAATCAATTGATTCCAAAGCAAATTACTGGCAATCCTCACCTTTTGGTGATGATGAAGATCCAAACTCAACAAATAGTGGAAATACTCATCATTGGGATATTTGGAGTTTTTGGAAAGACTACACAGAAGTTAAAAATGATAAAAGTTTATTTGTAACTGAATTTGGATTTCAAGGTCCAGCAAATATTGATACATTTAATAAATGCATTCCAGAGAAAAATAGAAATGCACAAGATCAAATATTTGAATTTCACAATAAGCAAGTTGAGGGTCCAGAAAGACTATTTAAGTTTTTGTCAGCTCATTTGCCTATCAAAACTAAATGGGAAGATTTTATTTATTTAACTCAACTCAATCAAGGCTTTGCGCTAAAAACATGTCTCGAACACTGGAGAACAAATGGCAGAACAAATGGAAGTTTAATTTGGCAATTAAATGATGTTTGGCCTGTAACTAGCTGGTCGCTGATTGATTCTGATTCATTGCCTAAAATGTCATATCATTTTGTTAAAAATATATTTTCTCAACAGATTGCATATTTCTCAACAGAGAATAATGATGTTATTTTAAGTGTCCAAAATCAGAGTAATGAAAAATTTATTGGTAGTTGCAAAATGTTTTTTATTAATACAGAAACTGGTAATGTGATTCAAGAAATAGAGATAGGTTTAAATTTAGAAGAAAACAGTAATCACAAAATAGATTCTTTTTCATCACCACAATATATTAATGACAAAACAATTTTATTTGCGGAACTTTATAATGAATCCAGCGAAATAATTAATTCTAATTATTACAAAAGTCTTGCTTGGAAATATTACGATTTAGCAAAAGTGGAAATATCAATAAAGCTGATTACACGAAATGGGAAAAAGTTTGTTGAAGTAGCCAGTGATAAACCTTCCTATTTTGTTGATTTATATGCAAAAGGAGTTGAGTTCTCAAAAAGAGGTTTTACGATTATGCCGGGAAATGAAATTTTAATAGAAATTATAAAAGGTGATAATGTCAATTTGAAAGAAAGTGATATTAAAATATTTTCGTTGAATGATTATCTAAAATAATTTGGAGTAATAAATGAAGTATATAAATTTAGGAAGAACTGGTTTAAGTGTTAGTAGAATATGTCTCGGAACAATGAACTTTGGTGCAATTACACCGAAGGAAGACAGCTTTTCTATTATGAATCGCGCACTCGAACTTGGAATTAATTTCTTTGATACAGCCAATGTTTATGGTGGTAAAGTTGGAGAAGGAATAACAGAAAAGTTAATGGGAGAATGGTTTGAACAAGATAAAGAAAGAAGAGATAAAATAGTGCTTGCTACAAAAGTATATGGCAATATGGGAAATTGGCCAAATGAAAAAAATCTTTCTGCTTATCATATCAAAAAAGCTTGCGAAGATAGTCTTAAAAGATTAAAAACGGATCACATTGATTTATATCAAATGCATCACGTTGATAGAAATACACCTTGGGATGAAATACTGCAGGCAACAGAGCAGTTAATACGTGAAGGTAAAATTATTTACGTTGGTAGCAGCAACTTTGCTGGTTGGGATATTGCAACTGCATGCCAAGAATATAGTAAAAGAAATATGCTCGGGTTAGTGAGCGAACAAAGTAAATACAATTTATTTAACAGAAAAATTGAAAGAGAAGTTATTCCAGCTTGTGAATATTATGGAGTAGGGATAATTCCTTGGAGTCCACTGGAAGGCGGTATGCTTGGTGGTGTAAAAAAGGTAAACGAAGGTAGACGAAATGCCAGCGAAGTAATGAACAAATATAAAAAGCATAATGATCAAATGGATAAATGGGAAAACTATTGTGCAGAAATTGGCGAAGAACCAGCTGATGTTGCACATGCTTGGTTAATTCATCAACCAGCAGTGACAGCGCCAATAATTGGTCCACGTACATTAGAGCAACTTGAAAAAGCAATGCGAGTTATCAATTTAAATTTAGATAAAAATCAGTTAGATAAACTGGATGAAATATTTCCAACAGCGGGACAAGCCCCACAATACTATGCTTGGTAAATAATAAATAGTGAATTAATTATTTAAAATGAAACCTGATAAATAAAAAAGAAATGAGTCACCAATGAAGAGCTTTAGTAAAAATAAATTTAATATAATTATTTATCTCTTAGCATTGGCAGTGGGGATAGACGCTCAGCAAATTAATATAAATCGTATTAATTTAATGCCCGACTTTCCGTCACCTTATTTAATGAGAAATTGGGAAGGCGTAACAAAGGGATATGATTCTCTAGTTTTTAACTTAGATGCAACTGGTGAATATCTTCCATTAATTCTATTAAATAACAATACTGTTAATTATCCAATTGATATCAGCTTTGGTTTGCATACAGTTGTTGGAACCACATCACCCGCATCTGGAGAAGCAATTAATGTTTTACCAGCTGTAATTGGCGCAAGTTTAGTTGGAATTGATAAAAGTAATCAAAACGGTTATAATTGGGTTAAAATGTGTCGCGAATATTTTAACAATAGACCCGAACAAAATGTTTATAAAAATCATCCAGTTGATGATACTTACGACGACTGGTGGTACGAAACAATGCCCAATGTATTTTTCTATCAACTTTACGATTTATATCCCAATACTCAAGATTTTAATTATCAGTTAAGAAGTGTTGCAAATCAATGGCTAAAAGCAGTTGAGAAAATGGGTGGTAGCGCAACTCCTTGGACAGTACCAAATATGAATTACAGAGGTTGGAATTTAACTACAATGACACCATATAATTTTGGAGTTAAAGAACCAGAATCAGCGGCTGCTATTGCTTGGCTTTTGTATAATTCATACAAGGAAACTAGCGAAGAGAAATATAGAATAGGTGCTGAATGGGCAATGGAGTTTCTCAATAATTATCCCACAAATCCATCCTACGAATTGCAGTTATCTTTTGGTGTTTACGTCGCTGCAAAGATGAATGCAGAACTCGGGACTGAATATAACATTGAGAAAATGCTTAATTGGTGCTTTGATGTTGGTCCACTTCGCGATTGGGGATCAATAGTTGGCACATGGGGTGGACTGGATATATCGGGTGTAATTGGTGAAGTAAACGGTTCAAACGATTATGCATTTTTAATGAATACATTTGAACAAGCTGGTGCATTGCTTCCTCTATTGCGATATGATGATCGGTTTGCAGACGCACTTGGTAAATGGATGCTAAATGCTGCAAACGCTTCAAGATTGTTTTACACAAATTATTTGCCAGATCACAAGCAGGACAGCGAAGAATGGTCACATCAATATGATACTAACTCATACATAGGTCATGAAGCAATTAGGCAATCTAACTTTGCTGCCTCACCTTATGCAACTGGCGATGCTATCAGCGGGGGATGGGGGGAAACAAACCTAGCCCTTTATGGTTCTTCTCATGTTGGAATATTTGGCGGCATAATTGATACTACAAATGTTAAAGGAATATTAAAATTAGATTTATTGAAAACTGATTTCTTCCGAGATGATGCATATCCAACTTATTTGATTTATAATCCCTACGATGTTGAACAGACAATATCATTGGATGTTGGTTTTATCAGCAATGACATTTATGAATCTACTAGTAATAGCTTTTTAATGTCTGGCGCTTCTGGAAATGCACAAATAAGTATTCCTGCAAAAAAATCTTATGTAATTGTAATAACTCCCACTGGTGGGGTAAAAAGTTATGACGGAAATAAATTTCTAGTAGGCAATATAATTGTTGATTATACATCTGATAATACAGTTTCCAATTATCCTCCAAGAATTAAAAGTCTTGGAACAAAACAAAATGAAATATTAATTAATGATTCCACAGATATTTATTGCACGGCTGTTGACAAAGATGGTGATAATCTGCAATATAAATGGAGTGCAAATACTAGGACTATTATTGGAAGTGGAGCAAATGTAATGTGGATTGCTCCCGAAGACACTGGTAAATATTTCATTAATGTTGAAGTTGATGATGGTAATGGTGAAACGGTATTTGAGCAAATTGAAATACATGTTGTAGCAAAGTTTAATTCTGCTCCCATTATAAATAAACTGGATGCCAACCCACGAAAAATAGATTTGAACAAGACTACAGAAATTGAATGTTGGGCAGTCGATGAGGATGGTGATCCACTATCATATAAGTGGCAAAGTTCAGTTGGAACTATTGATGGAAGCGGTTCAAAAATTATTTGGACTGCCCCAGGCGAAGAAGGGAATTACAACATAAAATGCACAGTAAGCGATCCTGATAGTGCCATTTATACCGATAGCATAATCGTTGCAGTAAGAGATTTATCCATTATTCATGATGGAAATTTAATATTGTTTTTGCCTTTTAACGGTAATGGACTTGATGAAAGCGGGAATAACAATGTCGTTGCAGTAAATGGTGCTAATCTAACAACCGATAGATTTGGCGCAATTCAAAGTGCCTATAAGTTTGATGGAATAAGTAACAATATTAGAGTTACTAACTCTACACTATTGAATTTCTCAAATTCAATTACCTTAAATTTTTGGATGTACATTAATAATCTTTACGAAAGAGAACAATACCCAGTATCACATGGCAATTGGGAAAACAGATGGAAGGTTTCTATTTCAAATAATAGAATTAGATGGACAATAAAAACTGATGATGGAATTGTTGATCTCGATTCTGAAACTGAAGTAACAATTGGGAAATGGTACAATGTAACTGCACTTTATTCTGGTTCAGATTTGGAACTCTATATTAATGGAAAACTTGACGCATTTAAATATTGGAGTGGAAGTATTGCAAGCTCGCCGTACGATCTTATGCTTGCACAGGCTTTGCCAAATAATAATCAAAATAATTTTAGTGGTAAGTTGGATGATTTAAGATTATATGATTTTGAATTACCATACAATGATATTCAAAAATTGTATGACTTAGAAACATCCGTTGATGATGAAACTAATAATTTACCTATTACTTCAACTCTATTTCAAAATTATCCCAATCCATTTAATGGACAAACAATTGTCAAATTTCAAATAGGCTCTTTTTCCAAAGTAACAATTGAGATATACAACATTCTTGGGCAAAAAGTGGTTTCCCTATTGAATGAGGAAAAATCGGCTGGTGAATATTCAATTAGTTGGGATGGAAAAAACAATAGAGGAATTAAAGTAAACACGAGTGTTTATTTTATAAGAATGAAGGCTGGTAATAATACATTTACAAAGAAGATTGCTTTATTAAAATAATTTAAATAATTGGATAAGAATTTGATGAATATCAAAAACATTTTTTATTATGCTATACTTTTAGCATTGTTTCTTAGCTCTATTATTATTTCACAAGTGGATGATAATCTTAAAATAATTAGCACAAAAGAAGTCGGTCAAATTGAAGTTGGTGGACCTTTTGTTGGAATTGAAATACACAAAAGTTTCCCTATGATTAATAGGATAAGCTTTTATTATCCAGTTGCCAATAGCATTGATATTAGTGAAGACTATTGGAAACGTGAGCAATATAGAATTATGTCAATGGGATTAAAAGTTGGGGATAATCCTAAGATCATGCTCAAAGAGGAGACTTGGAAAGTAAATCAAACTCCATACGATGTTGAATTCAGCAAGGATTTGCAGAGATCTGGAATTAATATTAAATATGAATTCTGTAAAAATATACCAGCAATGAGTGCTGAATTTACAATTGAAAACAAATCCGATTCAGTTAAAATATATGAAGTGTATCTCAAGTATGAATCAATCTTAAAAACAAGTCATACTTATGCAAAGCTTGATAGTGGTGTTACAAACTTTCGTGAAAATGGTAAATTAATTTCTATCGATTATTACGAAGCCCAAGCTGGTAATGCACAAGTATTCTTTTATAATGCTGGTGAAGAACCCAGTTATTGTGCTTCAAAATTTGTTGAAGGTAACGACTCTAATCCCGATGATTATTGGTTAAACTCATCTGAACCATTTGAACAAAAAGGAAAGGATTCAAAACCAGTTGTAGCCTTTGTGTATAAGAAAGAACTAGAGCCTGGAGAGAGTTTCCAAATAACAAATCTTATTGGTTCCGTAAATATTAGTGAATCTAAAAGTATAATTTCTAAATTATCGAAGGATTATAAAAAAGAAATTATTGATTATAAAAATTACATTTTAGATAATTCCACCAACAAAGAAATAATCAAAACGGGAAACGAAAATATTGATTTCACAACCGATTGGGCGTTGGCGGTTTTGGCAACAAATGCGCATTATATTGATTCAACAATTGTTCCAATGCCAGCGCAGGCTGAATACAATTTCTATTTTACACACGATGCACTTCTTACTGATTTAGCGGCTGTAAATTTTGATTTGAATAGAGTGAAAAATGATCTCACATTTATTATAAAGCATGCAGATGCAAATAATGTAATTCCCCATGCATATTATTGGAAAGATGGAGAATATAAAACTGAATATGCTGGCACAGAAAACTGGAATCATTTTTGGTTTACACTTCTTTGCTCGCGTTATTTAAAGCATTCTGGAGATTTAGAATTTGCGAAAACTCTGTATCCATACGTTCAACAAAGTATTAATACAGCAATGAAGAATAAAGAAAATAATCTAATGTACTCCTTTCGTCCAGATTGGTGGGATATTGGCAGCAACTACGGACCAAGAGCATACATGACTATCCTTGCAATTAAAGCTCTTAGAGAGTACTGTTATTTTGCTTCAGAATTAAATATTGATGCCAATGAAATTCAGAAATATCAAGAAATATCAGATTCACTTAATTCCAATCTTAATAATAAATTATGGAACAAAGAATTAAATTATCTAACCAATTTCTTTGAAGATGGTACAGAGGATAAACATATTTACATGGGTTCAATGCTTGCGTCGCATTTTGGATTATTGGATGATGAGAAAAATTATCACCTAATGGAAACTGCCAAAAAATATCTGTTGGATGAAAAATTAGGTGTTTACACTCTTTATCCAATGGACTTAAACAAACTAGCTGATTATATGGGCTTTGTTGAAGGTGAAGCTGGTGAGCCATATTATTATGCAAACGGAGGAATTTGGCCTCATGGTAATTCGTGGTATTTGCTAGGATTGATTAGCAATAAACAGTTTGAAGAAGCTTATAATTTTATGATGAAAATAATGACTATGGATGGAGTAATTAATAGTCCAAACGGTCAGCCGGCAATGTATGAATATAGAATTAGCGACAAAAACAATTTAGATAATTATGGAAAGATTGATAAACCTCAGTTTTTATGGGCTGGTGGTTGGTACATTTATTCACTTTATAATCTGTTTGGCATAAAAGAAAACAATTGGAATATTTCGCTGGAACCATTTTTACCAAATGATATTGATTCAGTAAATCTAAATATTATGGTAAAAGGTACACTGATTCCTATATCAATTAATGGAAAAGGGAAATATATTTCGTCAATTATGTATGATACAAAAGTTGTTCCTTCATATATTTTTAATGATGATAACACAGATTGCACAAAGATGTCTCTAGAATTAGGTGAGCTAAAGATGCCAATGATTTTAAAAGCCGAAACTAAAATCATTAATCCAATTTACTCATCAGAAAGGAAATTACTAGAATTTATAACTAATTCTTTTTCAGGCAACCAAGTTGCGATAGAAATTATATCACCTTTTTCTGTAAATAAAGTGTTGAACAATAAAATGGAAATTGAGCTTTTTAAGCAAAGTAAATTGGAAGATGAAAATTATAAAATACATCTTCGCTACACTCAGAACTCGAAAGGGAATAAAATAGAATTAAGTTTTAACTAAATAATAAGGTTAACAATGGCGCATGTTGAATTAAGAAATATATCAAAGATATATGATGGAAAAGCTAAAGCAGTTAATAGTGTAAGTTTTGAAATAAAAGATAAGGAATTTGTTGTTTTGGTTGGTCCTTCTGGTTGCGGAAAATCTACAACTCTAAGAATGGTTGCTGGTCTTGAAGAAATCACAAGTGGTGAATTATATATCGATGATAAGCTAGTAAATGAAGTGCCACCTAAAGATAGAGACATAGCAATGGTATTCCAGAATTATGCTCTTTATCCACACATGTCAGTTTATGATAACATGGCATTTGGACTAAAAATAAGAAAATATAGCAAAGACGAGATTAAAAAGAGAGTTGATGAAGCATCAAACATTTTGGGACTGAATGATTTACTACAACGGAAGCCAAAACAGCTCTCTGGCGGGCAACGTCAGCGTGTAGCATTAGGTAGAGCAATTGTTAGGAAGCCAAAAGTATTTCTATTTGATGAACCTCTAAGCAACTTAGATGCAAAACTTCGTGTTCAGATGAGAACAGAAATATCCAAACTTCACAAAAAGTTAGAAGCTACAATGATTTATGTTACGCACGATCAAACAGAAGCAATGACAATGGGAGATAGAATTGTTGTAATGAAAGATGGATTTATAAACCAAATAGCTTCACCAATGGATTTGTACAATTATCCCCAAAATAAATTTGTAGCCGGTTTTATTGGAAGCCCATCAATGAATTTTATTGATGGAAAAATTATATCAGAATCTGGATTGTTTTTTGTAAGTTCTGATAAATCAATAAAAATTCCATTATTAAAATCACATACTGAAAAATTAGAAAAATGTATTAACGCTGAAGTTACTATTGGCATAAGACCAGAAAATATTTCTTTATCCAAAAGTGAAGAAGAAGATTATCAAATATCAACTACCATGGACGTTGTTGAGCCGATGGGCAATGAAATAATTATTTATTTTAGCATTGGTGAAAACCCATTGATTGGCAGAGTTCAATCAAATCAAATGCTAAATACCAATTTCAATTATAATCTTTATCTAAATTTAGGGAAATTACATTTCTTTGAAGCTGGAACAGAGAATGTAATTTGATGAAAATATATAATTAGTTCACCATTTTAAAAAAATATATTAAAATAATCTTCATAAATTTGTTATTCTTTTGAAACTATTTTAGTATTTAGGTTATATTTGCAAGTTCTTTTATTAAAGTATTATAGGATTATTATTAAACAAAATATTAAAAATAAAATAAGTTTCTATTTATTATTTCTCTTACTAACATTTTTTACTTCACACACTTTTAGCCAAAATTCAGGTAAAATTAGAGGAACTATTACAGATGAGGCAAATGGAGAAGTATTAGCATTTGGAAATGTGTTAATCGAAGAACTAAATATTGGGGTCACCACAAATGACAAAGGTTATTATTATATATCTTCACTGCCAGTAAATACAAACGTTTCATTAGTAGTTTCCTATGTAGGATATGAAAGCAGGAAAATTGAATTTTATGTTTATCCAGATAAAATTAACAAATTGGATATTCAGTTATCTTCTTCTAGCGTTATTTTGCAAACTGTTGAGAAAATTGGTGAGAAAATAGTTGAAAAAAACGAAACTGATATAAGTCTCGAAAGAATTTCGGTAAGGGAATTAGAGGCAATACCAAAAGGAGTTGAGACTGATGTGTTTAGGTCTTTACAATATGTTCCTGGTGTTAATTTTACTGCTGATTTGTCCGCAAGATATTATGTTAGAGGGGGAGATAGTAACCAAAATCTTGTTCTTGTGAATGGAGCAAATGTTTACAACTCCTTTCATGCAATGGGACTTTTTAGTGTTATAGATCCAGAAATGATTAATACAATGGAGTTTTATAAAGGAGGCTATACTTCCGAGTATGGTGGAAGATTATCATCTGTTTTAAATTTAGTTACCAAAGATGGTAATAGAACTCGATATTCTGGTAAAGCCGCTGTAAGTTTTCTTACTGCAAAAGGAGTTGTTGAAGGTCCAATCCCAAATGGTTCATTTATTATTACTGGTCGCAAAAGTCATAGCACAAGTGTACTAAAAAATTTTTTTAATGATGAAACCGCACCATTTAATTTTTATGACGCTTCATTTAAAATTAATTTTAGTAATCCAAATTTTATCTCTGGATCAAAGATAATCTTTCATGGTTTCTTGAGTAAAGATAAATTAGAGTTTAATAATCCTCTAAGAGAAGATTATAACTGGTCTAATAACATTTTCGGCTTTTCTTGGTTTCAAGTTTACGATATTCCACTTTTTTCAGAAATTAGTTATACTACAAACAATTTTCAAGGTAAAGTTCTTCCAAATTTTAGCTCAACAAGGGAAAAAGAAAGTCAATTAATTGAGCATAAAATTGATTTGATATTTAATTATATAATAGATAATAAAAACGAAGTTGAGGCAGGGTTTCAAATAACAAATCTTCAAACAAAACTTTTTATTGAAAACTTATTAGGTGTTTATTCCAATATTGATGAAAAAGGCATTAATATTAGTTTATTTGCAAAATATAAATTGTTACAATATGATGAATTTGGGCTAGACGTTGGTTTAAGATATAATGTAGCTGGTTTAACTAGAGCTGGAACCGGATTTATTGAACCAAGAATCTCATTTACTTATACACCAAATCCAGTAATTGCTTTTAAAGTCTTCTGGGGTAGGTTCCAACAAGAAATAACTACAATATCAAATGAAAATGAGGTTATTAATGTTTTTGAACCATATATTTTAGTTCCAAAGTATCTTAAAACCCCACAGGCAGAACATTATAACGCTGGTGTGACATTTTATTTAACTGAAAAAATTAATTTAGTTAGCGAAGTATATTATAAAAAATCAAAAAATATTACTGAAATAAATTATGATAAGAAATTTGCATCTGATTATGATCTTGTGAATGGAGAAGCAGAATCTTATGGGTTTGAAAATGAACTAAATTATTCAAATCCCTTAATGCATTTTTCCATTGGATATACATTAGCTTATTCGTACAAGACAGTTAATAATTGGACTTATTACCCAAGATATGATTCAAGGCATACACTTAATTGTGCCCTTGAAGTAAATATTGGAAGTGGATGGAAATCAATGTTGACTTGGACATATAAATCTGGTCTACCTTACACTCCAATAATCGGGTATTATGAAAAGTTATTTCTTGATCCTGCTGAATTTAATACTAATATTTATAATTATTATTTCCCTCATTCAGTGTTGGGTGATAAAAACATTTCACGTTTACCGTCATATCATAGAATGGATGTGGGTGTTTCTAAAATTTTTGATTTAAATTATTTTAAAGTAAATATTGATGCAAGTATTACAAACATTTATAACCGAAAAAATATGTTTTATTATGATAGAAGTACAGGTGAAAGAGTCAATATGCTACCGTTTTTTGTCTCAATTAATGCTAAGGTTGAAATATGAGAATAACATATTTTGTAATTATAATTCTCATTTTCACATTATTCATTTCTTGTGATGAAAGCTTTAGTCCAAAGGCACCTTATGACGAAAGATACTCATTAAATTGTATTATCCGTGGAGATACGTCTTTTCAAGTGGCAACTACCTATAAAAGTTACAACGTTCCAAATATTAATCCTTACGAGAACAATGAGGATTCCTTCATTGATGGAGCATTTATTAGGATTTGGAGAGGTAATGATGAAATATCCATTTTTAGAGATTCAACAATGGAGAGAAATGATAAATCTAAATTTAATTCAGACATCAAATATTATTACATTAATGGTTTCATTCCTAATGAAGGAGACTCTTTAGAAATTGAAGCTTTACTTCCAAATGGCAGAAGATTACGCTCAAATACAAAAATACCATTCGGTGTAAAAAGGAATGAACATAATAGTGATTTGATAGTTACAAGATCATCTAAGGATTTTATTAGAACAAACTGGATTATTAAAAATCAAAACCAAATTTATTTACCTAAGCTATTTATAGACTATTTAGAAAATGAAAATGGGGTTAATATTAGGAAAGAAAAGATAATTCCTTGGAAGAAATTGAAAGTTAATGATGCTATTAAATATATTTATCCATCACCATCTGGGGATTATTTTATAGATTATGATATTGATATTATAAGAGAAGCTATGGAGGATATTTCAAAAAATGATACCGAAAAAGAGAAATACACAATTATTTCTATAATACTCGAGTTATCAGTTTTTGATGAAAATCTTACAACTTATTATTTTACAGTTGGTTTGGATGGTAATTCATTTGCAATTGGGCTTGATGAAGGGGATTATAGTAACATTGAGAATGGATTTGGAATATTTGGTTCATTTTTTACACAAAAATTTAAAATAGGATTATCAAAACCTTATGTAAATAGTTTTGGTTATATATTCTATGAATAAATGAGATGAAAATGAAAATTGGAAAAAATATATTTATTACGCTTTACACTTTATTGTTCATATTATTTTCATATAGTTGTGAGCAAGATATATCTGTAACTCCACCAACTAAACCAGTTCCACTGGGTTCAGTAATTATTCAATCTGAACCTAAAGGTGCAATGATTTATGAAGATGGCAGAATTTCCGGTATTCTTACACCTGATACACTTAATTGGTTGGAAGAAAGAGAGTATTATTTTACTTTACAAAAGAAATATCATAAAGATACTTCTTTTGTTTTGTCTGCTTTGGTAGATTCAAGTGCAAAGATTTTTATTGATTACTATAAAAATCCAACAATGTTGGGAAGTGCCAACTTTTCATCAACTCCTAATAATTCAAAGGTATATTTAAATAATAATTACTTAGGAACTACGCCATTTTCAATACCAAAACTTAAACCAGGTGCGTTTTACTATGTTTTCCAAAAAGATAATCATAGGTGTGATAGTATTTTAGTTCCCGTTTATAGTAGTAGAACAGCAACAGCAAAGATAGAATTAACAGATACGACTTATTGGGTTGATTATTCGGATAGAACATCAGAAATTCATGATTTTGCACTACTTTCAGTTGCTGTTGATCAAGATGATGTTGTTTGGGTAGGTTCCAATAATGGAGTATCAAGTTTTGATGGAAAGCAATGGAAATATTACTCTATCAATAACTCAGGTTTAAGTGGAATGATTATCAATAGAATTAAAGTTGATAAATACAACAATAAATGGTTTGCAACAGATAATGGTATAAGCAAATATGATGGTAGTACCTGGATTAATGAATCGAAACAAACAAGTTCAACATTTCCAGATAATTGGGTTGAAGATATTGAGTTACTAGATGACGGTCGAAAAATTATTGCTACAAAAAATGGTTTAGGAAGATCATTCGATAATGGCTGGAATGTTTCAAGATTTTCAGCATATGCCGATTCAAATTGGATTACCGATGTTGATGTTAAAGGTGATGATATTTGGGTTACTCACAAAAATAAAGGAGTACTACATTTGGGTACTGGTAGGGAATGGGAGTGGTTTTTTTACTATCCAGCACGTTATGATAAGGCAACAGAATATAATTGTGTTACGATTGCGGAAGATGTAGTTTGGTTTGGCCATAAAATTGAATATTATAGTGCAATGACTGGATTATCTTCGTTTAAAAATGAGAGATTTGATAAAAGCAGTTATAAAGCATTTTGGGGAATTGATGTTTATAATATTATAATTAAAAATGGCAATGAAAAATGGATTGCTACTAGAGATGGATTATTTGTTTTTGAAAATTATAATAATCGAAAATTTTACTCTACACAAAATACACCATTAAAAGAAGATAGAATATTTGATGTCGCTTTTGATTCAAAAGGTGATGCTTGGATTGCTACTTTTGGCGCTGGTCTATATCATTTTAAAGTTACTCAATTAAAATAAACAAGCCTTATTCATTGAAATCTGCGTGGTTCAATTTCCCATTTATTGTTTAGCTAAATTAATATTTAATTAAAAGAGAGCTAAAAATATTTTTATAATAATATTTATAATCTTGCATAATTATTTAAGTGAAACTAAATTTGATTATTGAAAAATAATTTGGTGAAAAATTGAACCCATTACACAATTTAATTGTTGAAACCGTAAAAATAATGCCTAAATCCATTATTTATTTATTTGCAAAAAAATATATTGCAGGTAAAACACTCTCTAACGGCGTTGCTGTTGCTAAAGATTTAAACTCTAAAGGAATTATGACAACAATGGATGTTCTTGGTGAATCCGTTCGTCAAAAAGAAGATGCCATTAATTTTGTTAATCAATTTTTAGAGCTTTTGGATACTATTGAAAAAGAAAAGCTTAATTCTAATATCTCAACAAAACCTACTCAATTAGGTTTAAATATTGATTTCGATTTTTGTGTTGTACAGTATGAAAAAATAATTGAGCGTGCAAAAATGTACAATAATTTTGTTCGGATTGATATGGAAGATTCTTCGACAACTGATAGTATAATTAAACTTTATACAAAATTATATCAAAAATTT
Source organism: Ignavibacteriales bacterium CG18_big_fil_WC_8_21_14_2_50_31_20 (assembly GCA_002786785.1). Classification (GTDB taxonomy): domain Bacteria; phylum Bacteroidota; class Ignavibacteria; order Ignavibacteriales; family Melioribacteraceae; genus 1-14-2-50-31-20. The sequence goes on from PCUD01000008.1 coordinate 29,198, forward strand.
CCTCAAAATGTTGGTATTGTAGTTCAAGCATATTTGCATCGAACAATTGATGATGTTCGTGAAATGGACAAAATTAAGACAAATTATCGTCTGTGCAAAGGTATTTACATTGAGCCAAAAGAAATTGCTTATAAAGAAAAAAAGGAAGTACGTGATAATTTTATTAAAAATCTAAATCTAATGCTCGATGATGGTTGTTATGTAGGTATTGCAACTCATGACAAGCCAATAATTGATAAAGCTTTTGAGATTATCAAAACTCATAAACTATCAAAAGACAAATATGAGTTTCAGATGCTTTATGGCGTAACAGAAAATTTACGTAAGCAGATATTAGATAATGGCCACAGAATGAGAGTTTATGTTCCTTTTGGGGACCAATGGTATTATTATGCTATTCGTCGTTTGCAAGAAAATCCACAAGTAGCTTGGACAATGTTTAAGAGCTTTTTGCCATTTACAAAATAATTAAAGGATTTAATGACAATACTTGGACTCGAATCTTCGTGTGATGAAACTTCAGTTTCCATTATTAGAGATGGTGAAATTTTATCAAATCTTATTTCTTCGCAACATTTTCACTTAAAATATGGTGGGGTGGTTCCTGAGCTCTCAAGTAGAGCTCACCTACAAATGATATCTCCTTTATTCAAAAAGGCTTTGGAAGAAGCAAACATTGAAAAAGAAGAAATTGATTTAGTTTCAGCTACTGCGGGTCCTGGTTTAATAGGAGCACTACTTGTCGGACTAAATTTTGGGAAAGCACTTTCTTATTCATTGAATAAACCATTTATTGCAGTTAATCATATCGAAGGTCATATTTTTTCATGTTTTTTGATGGAAGAAAAACCAGAATATCCAATTTTATCACTTGTCGTTTCCGGTGGTCATACACTTTTGCTTTTGGTTAAGGATGATTTAAATATTGTTAAACTTGGCTCTACTATTGATGATGCTGCTGGTGAAGCTTTTGATAAAGTTGCAAAAATGATTGGGCTTGGATATCCTGGCGGCCCAAAAGTTCAAGAATATTCCGAAAAGGGAAATCCAAAGGCAATAAAATTCCCAGTTGCTAACCTAAAAGGGGAGTATGATTTTTCTTTTAGTGGACTAAAAACTTCTGTATTAAGGTATATTCAAAAAGAATATCCAATTTTAGAAAAGATCACAGAAGATGAAAAATCAAATATTGCAGCTTCATTCCAAGATGCAGTTGTTAAAGCATTAAGCAATAATGTTAAAAAAGCAATTTTAAATTATGAAATTAAAACACTATCAGTTGTCGGCGGTGTTGCTGCAAATAAGGCTATTCGAAATAAATTAATACAATTAGCTAAAAAATTTAACAAAAAAATAGTAATTCCAGATATTGAATTTTGTGGAGATAATGCAGCAATGATTGCATACCGAGCAGGTAAACTTTTTGAAAACAATATTATTTCTGATTTAAATGCTGTTGCTTTTCCAGCTTTACCAAAAAATGCTTTTATTGCTAATTAAATATCAATGATTGATTTTAAATTAAAAAATATATTTATTTGTTCAATTATTCCTTTATATTAAAGAAGAATTAAATCATTTTTTGAGTGTGTTTTCATGTCAAAATTATTAGTTATTCCGTCAATTGATATTAAAGATGGACAAACTGTTAGAGTAGTTCAAGGAATTCCAGAATTAAATTGCCGTGCATATGGTAATGACCCTGTTGAGATGGCGATGATATGGCGAACAGAAAATGCAAAATTTCTTCATGTTGTTGATTTTGACCATTCACAATTGCATTCCATTAAAAATTATAAAATTGTAAAAGAAATTTGCGAATCAGTTGTAATTCCAGTTGAGTTTGGTGGTGGAATTAGTTCTTTTGATGATGCGCAAGAAGCTATGGATTTAGGGGTTACACGTCTAGTAATTGGCTCTCTAGCTTATACAAATCCTCTCGAATTTGAGAAAATAATACAGCAATTCGGAAGCTCAAAACTTGCTGCTGCAATTGATATAATTGATAACAAAGTTGTAATCCGTGGAAGAAAGGAAGTTCTTGATTTATCTCCATTAGAATATGCAAAAAGACTTGAAAATAACGGAATGAAAAGAGTTATTGTAACTGATGTTTCCAAAAATGGAATGCTAAACGGTGCTAATATTGAACTTTCAAAATTAATTGCTCAAAATACTAATCTAAAGGTTACTCATTCTGGTGGAATTTCCAAAAAGGAAGAACTATTTGAACTTAATTCGCTTACAAATATTGGAATTGATTCTGCTATTATTGGCAGAGCACTTTACGAAAATAAATTTGCTTGTCAAAAAATATGGCGGATTGCCGAATCTGGAATTTTTTAATTAAGTTTAAAGTAGTCATAATTCAATACAATAGGAGGTAATATGGAACTGATAAAAAAAATATTAGTACCAATCGATTTCTCTGATTATTCTAAAAAAGCACTTCATTACACAGTTGCTTTTGCTAAACAATTTAATGCCGAAATTAATCTTGTTTATGTAATTGAGCCTGTTGTTTATCCAGCTGATTTAAGTATGGGGCAAGTAGTTATTCCTCAATCAGAAATTGATTTAAGTTCAAAATCCAAGCAAGAACTTGAACAGCTTGCTAAAACGGAAATTGGGAATCTTCTTAAATACAATATTATTATTAAAAACGGAAAACCTTTTGTGGAAATTATTGAAACAGCAACCGAAATTGATTCTGATTTAATAATAATTTCTACTCACGGACATACAGGAGTTGAGCATTTGCTTTTTGGCAGCACGGCAGAAAAAGTTGTTCGCAAAGCCCCTTGTCCAGTCCTTACAATTCGTGAACCAATTAAGGGTTTTAGATTTAAAGCATAGTATTCTGTTGGAAATATTATTCGAGTAAAGTTTATGTTTTAATTTTATATTTGTTAAAAATAAAAAATAGGTTATTATTCTAAAACTAATAACTTATTAATATTTTTTTTGTAGATTTGACTTATCAATTAAATTTATAATTAGGAAATATAATGGATAAAAAGAAGAATGTTAAAACAGAAAAAAAACAGCTTTCTTCAAGCGTTGAACAATATTATTTAACTAAATCAAAAAAAGAATTACAATATAAACCAACCGAAAAAATACCGATAATTCAAGTTGATAATTTCCCAGAATTGGGTAAACTAACTGCTTTAAGATTTGTTGAGTGGTTGCAGAGCAATCCCAACGGAGTTGTTTCACTACCAACTGGAAAAACTCCCGAGCATTTTATTAGATGGGTGTCACGTATTATTAATCAATGGGATTCAAAATCTATTCAAGAAGTGTTAACAGAAGTAGGTATAAACGCTTCACAAAAACCGTCACTTTCAAATATCACATTTGTTCAAATTGATGAATTTTATCCAATAGATTCAGCTCAGCATAATAGCTTTTATTATTATATAAATAAATATTATTTCAAAAATCTTGGTTTTAATAAATCAAAAGCCTTAATGATGAATATAAATGAAATTTCAACTGCCGAAAATTTGCCATTAGAAACAATTTTCCCAGATAGTGTAGTTGATTTATCCTTAAGAACAAGATGGGCAAGTAATAGATTGGAGCGTTTACAAAAGAAAACTATTGAATTCATTGACGAATTTTGTACTAATTACGAAAAGCAAATTAGAGATTTAGGAGGAATAGGATTTTTCCTTGGTGGAATTGGTCCTGACGGTCATATTGGTTTTAATGTGCAAGGTAGCGATCATTATTCAACCACTCGTTTAATTCAAACAAACTACGAAACACAAGCTGCCGCTTCGAGTGATTTGGGAGGAATTGAAATTGCAAAAAATAGATTAGTTATTACAATTGGCTTAGATACAATTACTTATAACAAAGATGCAACGGCAATAATCATTGCTGCTGGCGAAGCAAAATCAAACATTGTGCGTGACTCTATTCAAAATAGTGCTTCAAATAAATATCCAGCAACTGTTTTACAAAAATTAGAAAATGGACGTTTTTACTTAACAAATGGTGCTGCTCTTCGTTTAATAGAAAGACGATATACCGATATGCTTGCTGAAGAACCTCTAAGTAAAGCAACAATTGAACGTGCCGTTTTTAATTTGGTTGTAGAAAAACAAAAAACATTACTTGAACTAACAAAAGAAGATTACCAATCAAATAAAATATCTAATCTAATTTTGACTAAAACTGAAAAAACTCCGAAAGAGTTAGGTGAAACAATTCGTAAAAGTTTGTTGGAACGATTTGAAAAAGGTTTAACGCCTATTGAAAATGAAACAATATTGCATACTGCGCCTCATCACGATGATATTATGCTTGGTTACTTGCCTTATATAAATCATTTGGTTCGAACTCCAACAAACACACATCATTTTACTTATTTGACTAGTGGATTTACTGCAGTAACCAATTTTTATATGTTGGAATTATTTAGAAATCTATTAGAAAATCTTCATAATGATTCTTTCACAAGTAGATTTGACGAAGGTTATTTTGACCCAGCAAATATTGAAGGTAAAAACAGAGATGTTGCATTGTATTTAGATGGAATTGCAGAACACTCTGCTACTCTTAAAATTGAAGCTGTTTCGAGACGACTTGTAAGAAACATGATTGAAATTTATGAAGAGGATAATCCAGTTTATTTACAAGATAGGGTCGAAGAATTAATCAATTATTTCGAAACTCAGTATCCTGGTAAAAAAGATATCCAACATGTTCAAAAATTAAAAGGAATGCAACGTGAATGGGAAGTTGAAATTCTTTGGGCTTATTATGGATTTTCAGTTGAGGATATTTCTCATTTAAGATTAGGGTTTTATCAAGGTGATATTTTTACCGAAAATCCAGAAATGGGACGTGATGTTATCCCTGTTGTAAATTTGTTGAAAAAAATTAAACCTACAATTGTTACAGTTGCATTAGACCCAGAAGGAAGTGGTCCAGATACTCATTACAAAGTTCTTCAAGCTGTTTCTGAAGCATTAAAGATTTATGAAAAAGAAACTGGTAATTCAAATATTAAAGTTTGGGGATATCGAAACGTTTGGTTCCGATTCCATCCAGCAGAAGCAAATATTTATTTGCCGGTTAGCCTTGGTTCCTTTGCAATTTTGGAAAATACTTTTATGAAAAGTTTTGGTTCGCAAAGTAATGCAAGTTTCCCAAGTTGGGAATATGATGGTCCATTCCATCGGTTGGCTCAACGTATTCAAGTTGACCAATATAATATTATGAGAACTTCGCTTGGGAAAGAGTATTTCTTAAATCATGATTATAAAAGGGTATGTGCAGCTAAAGGAATGATTTTCTTGAAAGAACTTACACTTGAGGAGTTCTACAAACATTCTATTGAATTAAAAAAATTAACTGAAAATTCTTAATTTATTTATTATGATTTTTTATTAAGGGGTGTTTATTCACCCCTTTTTTATTTTAAATATTTTAATCTGAATCCTTTTATAGACAAAAACATCTTACAAATTAACAATTTTAATTTATAATAATAAAAAGGATAAAAAATGACTGAGATATTAACAAAAGCCGATTTTTTAACTAAAATATTCGACTATGAAAATAAAAAAGATTGGGATTACCAAGGTGAAGTTCCAGCATTAATTGATTTTTATGCTGATTGGTGCCAACCATGTAAAATGGTAGCTCCTATTCTTGAGGAATTAAGTAATGAATACGATGGAAAATTAAAAATTTATAAAATAAATACAGAAGTCGAAGAAGAATTGGCAGGTATATTTGGAATTAGATCAATTCCATCACTTTTATTTATTCCAAAAGATGGGAAACCTCAAATGGCTCAAGGTGCCTTACCAAAGGAAAACCTTAAAGAAGCAATCGAAAGTGTGTTATTTTCTGTTGATAAAATTGCTTAATTTCCATATCTTTACAAGTTAGATACTTGCATTTTTAAACTGATCAAATTTTGGTCAGTTTTTTTATATTTTTAAACTAAATGGAACCTTAGTCTAAGAATATTTGTATAGGCACTACAATTTTTTATATACTTCGTGGGAGTTATATTTTGAAAATAACTAAGCAATTTACAAACCGTGAAAGCCAAAGTTTAGACAGATATTTACAAGAAATTGGTAAAGTGGATCTTATTACTGCCGATCAAGAAATTGAATTAGCAATTAAAATTAGAAATGGAGACCAAGTAGCCTTAGAAACACTTACAAAAGCAAATTTACGATTTGTGGTTAGTGTTGCTAAACAATTCCAAAATAAAGGTTTACCGTTAAGTGATTTAATAAACGAAGGAAATATTGGGCTAATTAAAGCAGCTAAAAAATTTGATGAAACTCGTGGATTCAAATTTATTTCTTATGCAGTTTGGTGGATTAAACAATCTATTATGCAAGCTATTGCAGATCAGTCAAGGATGGTGCGTCTCCCACTTAATAGAGTTGGTGCATTAACAAAAATTTCTAAAATTGCATCAGTACTTGAACAAGAGTTTGAAAGAACTCCTTCAACTGAGGAGATTGCAAAAGAACTTGAAATGGATGTAAATGATGTTGCTTATGCTTTAAAAGTTTCTGGACGCCATGTTTCTGTTGATGCACCTTTTTCACAAAGTGACAATGATAAAAGTAGTTTGCTTGATGTAATTTCAAACAACGAACAACCTGAGCCTGATTATGATTTAATGACAAATTCATTGAAAAATGATATTGAGAGCTCACTTGGCACTTTAACCGAAAGAGAAGCTGAAGTTATCCGTTTGTATTTTGGAATTAATAGCGAATACTCCGCAACTCTTGAAGAAATTGGTGAAATGTTAAATTTAACTCGTGAAAGAGTTCGTCAAATTAAAGAAAAAGCTCTTGGAAGATTACGACATTCATCAAGAAGTAAAAATCTTAAAGTTTATTTAGGGTAAAAAAATATTTTTTGCAAAAGCGATTAGAAGTTCTAATCGCTTTTTTTTTGCCCAAAATTAAATGGTTATTTGTAATATGATAATAACCTTTGAATAGATTATGAAAATTATTATTTTTATAACTACAACATTCATAAATTGGAAGCAATATGAAAAAAATATTACTTTTTGTTCTAATGTTCATAACTGTCCAACTAAATGCACAGGATAAACCAATGGAAATTATTCAAAAAAATATTTCTGAAATTAAAGAGAAATATGCTCCAGACAAAAGGGTTGCAATATTTCAAATTGACTTAGTTGAAGAAAACAATACATTCAAATTAGTAGGTGAAACCACAGAATTACATGCAAAAAATGAACTCCTAAAAACTTTGGAATTAGCTAATATTAATTTTTTAGATGAAATTAAATTATTACCCGAAAATGAATTAGGCAATAAGACACTTGGGTTAATTGATGTTTCTGTTGCAAATCTTCGCGGAGAACCAAAACATCCAGCCGAAATGGTAACACAAGCTCTACTTGGAACTCCAGTTAGAGTGTTGAAAGAGGATGATGGGTTTTATCTAATTCAAACCCCAGATAAATATATTGCTTGGGTTGATGAAGATGCTATTAAAACAATTTCTAAAGATGAATATGACAAATGGTATAGTTCGGATAAAGTAATTTTTATTAAAGAATTTGGTTTTTCTTTTATTGAAGCTGATAAACAATCGGAACGGATTTCTGATTTAGTTATTGGAAATATACTTGTAAAAATTGGTGAACAAGAAGGGTTTACAAAAGTAAAATATCCTGATGGAAGAGAAGCTTTTGTTGAAACTTCTGAATTAAAGGATTTTAATGAATGGCTTTCCTATGCATATCCAACAAGAAAAAACATTATTAAAACTGCAAAACTATTTATTGGAAATCCATATATGTGGGGTGGTACATCGGCTAAAGGATTAGATTGCAGTGGATTTACTAAAACAGTTTATTTCCTAAATGGTGTTTTGCTTGATAGAGATGCCTCACAACAAGTTAAAAAGGGAATAGAAGTAGATACAGAAAATAATTTTGATAATGTGCAAAAAGGTGATTTGCTTTTTTTTGGTGTAAAATCAAAAGATGGATTAAGAAAAAGAATTACACATGTTGGAATTTATATTGATAACTTAGAATTTATTCATGAAGCTGGAAAAGTTAAATATAATAGTTTTGATAAAAATGCACAAAATTTTAGTAAATACCGTCTTAAAAATTTTGCTGGCTCAAGGAATATAATTGATTCAATTGGCAAAAACGGAATTGAACTTATCAAAGATAATAAATTCTATAATGGAGAGTTAAAATGAAACAGAATAGAAGAAACTTTATTATAACTTCAGGTTTAATAGGTGGAGCAGTTTTAACTCCAAGTTTATTTAACAATGCGTTTGGGAAAAATATTAATATTATAGGTGAAAATAAAAAAATGAAATTTACATTCAAACCTTATACTTTACAATTGAAACACGTTTTTACAATAGCAACAAGTTCGCGTTCTACTACTCCAGTTATGCTTACTCAAATTGAGTATGATGGAATTATTGGATATGGAGAAGCATCTATGCCACCATATTTAGGTGAATCTCACGAAACAGCTTCAAAATTTTTATCAAAAGTTGATTTATCTCAATTTAACGATCCATTTAAAATGGATGAAATTCTTGAATATATTGATGGAATTGATGAGAAAAATACTGCAGCAAAAGCAGCTGTTGATATTGCTCTTCACGATTTAGTAGGAAAAATTATAGGTCAACCATGGTATAAAATTTGGGGATATGATAAATCAAAAACTCCAAATACTTCTTTTACAATAGGAATTGATACTCCAGAAGTTGTAAAGCAAAAAGTAAAAGAAGCAACTGCTTATAATATTCTAAAAGTAAAACTTGGGCGAGAAACAGACAAAGAGATGATAGAAACAATACGCTCAGTGACTGATAAGCCTCTTGTTGTTGATGTTAATCAAGGATGGACAGATAAACATTTTGCACTAGATATGATTTATTGGCTAAATGAAAGAGGAGTTAAAATGGTTGAGCAACCAATGCCAAAAACTCAATTGGACGATAACGCTTGGTTAACCGAAAAATCACCTCTTCCAACATTTGGTGATGAATCGGTTCAAAGGATACCCGATGTAATTAAAGCACATGGAATATATTCTGGGATTAATATAAAACTTATGAAATGTACAGGATTGAGAGAAGCTCACAAAATGGTTGATCTTGCTAAATCGCTTAATTTACAAGTAATGTTAGGTTGTATGACAGAAACATCGTGTGCAATTTCTGCAATTTCGCAGCTTGCACCTGAAGCAGTTTGGGGTGATATTGATGGAAATCTTTTAATTAGCAATGATCCTTTCGACGGAATTATAATAGTGGATGGTAAAGTAACACTAAACGAAGCTCCAGGTATTGGATTAACTGCAGTTAGATCTTTCTAAAAAATTTAAAGCATACTTAATTTTATGCTGAGTATGCTTTAGCTTTTAACTTTAATCGAAAATAGATTACTTAATTATAACACCCCATTCCATAATATAATATTTTTCTCTTTTACTGCTTTCAATTATAGGCTGTTTAAGTTTCAATTGATTGTTATCTCTTCCTTTTATATAATAAAATAATCTAAAAATATTATCTGGTTCTTTTGAAAAATTTAACAAAATCATCTTTTCAATATCCAAAGTATATTGCGGATAAATTGCGTAATAGTCAAATTGGGTTAACTTTGGAATCCAATAATCAGTGAAATCTTTAATTTCTTTTGTACTAAATCCAGAAAATTTCAAATTGTTTATGAAGAAAGAATTAAGGCTTTCTTTGTTAACTAACCAACCTGCCTTTTTTTGAAATAAATCAGGGACATCACATTCATAAAATAAATATTGATATTCATCATCAATAATACCATTTGGTTTCACAGTAACATCCCACCCACTATTGTATAAAGGAATTGATGTTGTTACATGTCCTCCACTTACGAATAAAATATTTACTTCTAAGTTTAGAGACTCTGTAGGATAAATATAAATATTTGGTTTATACACTATAACATTAGATGAGTCATCGTCGCAAGGGTTAGGTTCAGTGGGGGAATCTTTGCAACCACAAATTATAGCTATAAATAAAAATGCTAAAATGAAAAATGATAATTCTTTGGATTTCATATTTTTACCTCAATAATTGTTTTAATACTTGCAATATTTATTTATTAAAATAACTTATTAAACTAAATATTTAAAAACACAAATATTTTATATTAAATAAATATTAGACTGCTACACCAAACAAAGCACCAACACCCGCCGTTAATCCCATTGCTAATGCGCCCCAAAACGAAACTCTTAAAACAGCTTTAAGAATAGGAGAACCACCTACTTTTGCTGAAACCATTCCTAATAAACCAAGGAAAAACAACGAAGTTATTGCGACACAAGGAATTAAAATGCTTTGAGGAAAAATTATTACTGCCAATAATGGCATTATTGCACCAACTGCAAAAGCACCGGCGGAAGAAAATGCCGCTTGAGTAGGTTTGGCGGTAAGTATTTCGGAGATTCCTAATTCATCTCTTGCATGAGCGCCTATTGCATCATGGGCCATTAGTTGAATTGCTACTTGAGAAGCTAATCCCTTTTCCAAGCCTCTTCCAACATAAATATTTGTAAGTTCCTCAACCTCGTGTTCATGGTCATCTTCAAGTTCTTTTAATTCTCTAGCAATGTCAGCTTTTTCTGTATCGGCTTGTGAACTTACTGAAACATATTCACCGGCAGCCATTGACATAGCACCAGCAACAAGACCAGCAACACCAGCAATTAAAATTTCATTAATTGAAACGCTTGCTGCTGCAACACCTACAATTAAACTTGCAACCGAAACAATTCCATCATTTGCTCCTAAAACTGCAGCTCTTAGCCATCCAACGTGTTGTGTTCTGTGTTTTTCGGTGTGAGAACTTTTCATAATAATTTTCCTAAATAAAAAAAATTTAATTATAGGAACAATATAGCATTTCAACCAATATAACGATTAAGTAATTTTTTTGATAAGAATGGATTTATAAACAAAAAAATAGCATTTTTCAATTTTTTGACTTTTGTGTTATTCTTTATATCTTTAATTTAATAAAAATGGAAATCAATGAAACACATTTGGATAGTATTATTTTTAGTAACTTCACAATTGTTTGCCAAAAGCGAAATCTTTATAAGATTATCCCAAGTCGGTTTTTTACCAAACGATATTAAATCTGGAGTTATTCTTTCCGATAAGGAACTTAATGAATCACATTTTAAAATAATAAATTCTACAAATAATAAATTTGAATTTGATGGGAAAATTGGAAACGACGAAGGTCAATTTGGCAATTTCAAATATTCGTATAAGTTCTATTTTTCCGATTTTAATAAAGTGGGTAATTATAAAATTGCTTTAAAATCATACCGTTCTTTTAATTTTGAAATTGGGAATTCAATTTATTCACCTGTTGTAAAAGAGTTAATGAAATTTTTTCCTATTCAACGCTGTGGTTATACAAATCCTGTTGGACACGAAGTTTGCCACATTGCTGACGCAACAAGTTTAATTGATGGTGATAAAACATTAATTCAAACTTTGGATGTTACTGGTGGATGGCATGACGCTGGTGATTATGTAAAATTTTTAAGCACAACAGCACTTACAACTTATACATTGCTTTTTGCTTACGATTTTAATAATGAAAAATATGGATTTGACTTTGATAATAATAATGTCCCAGATATTTTAGAAGAAGCAAAAATTGGCCTTGATTGGATGCTTAGAGCACAAACTGATGATAACCGTTTAATAATTCAAGTCCAAAATTTACAGGACCATGATGTTGGCTGGCGTTTACCAGAAAATGATTCACTTACATTTAACCGACCTGGTTATATTGGAATTGGGAAAAATATTATTGGAATTTACTCGGCAACTTTAGCATTGGCAAGTAGAATTTGGAAAGAAAAATTTGAGAATGAGGTTTTTGCCGATGAATGTTTAACTACTTCACAAAAGTATTATAAATTAAAGGATGTTGTACAAGATATTGATAGTGCAGGCACTGGTCACTATCTTGATAATAAACATGAAGGTAAATTAGCTCTTGCAGCAATTGAGCTTTATATAACAACAAAAGATAGAAATTATTTGAAAGATGCAAAAAAATATGGTTTAGCTGCTGGTGCTGAGTATTGGTGGAGTTATGGAAATATTTCTACTTTTGCCCATTACCGTCTAGCAAAAAACGATAGATATTTTTTAGAACTAATAAAACAAAGTTTAAATTCATTTAATAAAAGTAGGAATTCTAAATTATTTGGAGAAACAGTTTCACTTGGGTGGGGTTCAAATTTAACTCAAATTGGAACAGCACTTCAAGCAATACTTTATTCCGATATTTCAAAAACCAATGAATTTGATTCATTAAAAATATCCGTTAGAGATTATCTTTTAGGAAAAAATCAATGGGGAATTAGTTTTGTATCCAATATTGGATCTAATTATTCAAAAAATTTGCATCATCAAATTAGCTTTATTAATAAAATAACACTGCCTGGTGGATTTGCGGCAGGCCCAGTTTTAAAGAGCTCGGTACAAAGTTATAATTTACCATTTACACAACGCGATAGATATTCAAAATTCCAAACAGAATATGCTTATTATAGAGATGATAGAATGGACTACGTTACAAACGAACCTACTATTATAAATAATGCAATGGCAGTACTATTATTCGGATATTTTATCGAATAATGTGAAAAAAGTTGCAAAATCTCATAATGAAACACATTTAATTCTAAAAAAATTCGTTTTTGTTCAAAAAATGAAGTATTATTACGGCACGAAAATTGTTAAATATGGTTAACTTTTTATGTATTTGAGGATTAATAAAAACCATGAATGTTGGAATTACTTTAATTAAATCGGGATTTGCTCTTATTGACCAAAAGTGGGGGGGAGTATACAGAGGAGGAAGTTATTTAGTTGTTGGTCCTCGTAAATCTGGAAGAACTCTTATTAGCCTACAATTTGCGTTAGAAGCTGCTGAAGCAAATGAAACTTGTGTCTTTTTTACTACAATGCGTCCTCGCGATTTAATGATTCACTCTGCTTCATTAAATGTTGATTTACAAAAACACATGAATAAAAATAGAATTATTGTAGTAAGAGTTACTCCTCCAAATGATATTTATGATATGTACAATCCAGATGATTTTTTGATTGAATACATGAATGATATTATTACAGTTGTTAGTCAATACAAGCCATCTAGATTGGTTTTTGATGAACTTACACCATACATTGGGTTCAAAAACTTGGATTTATTAGACGATGTTTTTGCTCATTTAATAGAAACAATTGAAGAAAAAAACATTACAAGTATGTTTGTTGTTGGTGAACCAGCTACTTCTAAAACTGAAGCAATAATTAATATTTTGAAAGATAATGTTACTGCCCATTTAAGCCTTCATAAAATCAATGAAAAAATTCATGGTAAATATCATGGTGGAATTGCATGTATAACTCCAAATGTGGGACATACTGAAGGGGAGTATGAATCTGAATTTTGGATTGAACCCAAAATAGGAGTTTTAGTAGCTCCATCTGAGAATGTTGAAAAATCAATATCTAATGATAATCTTTCTGATTCAACGGAAGAAGGTTCCAAGAACAAAACAAACAATCTAGCTTTTGCTGTTAATACTGAAGAAAAAGATATTCAACTATCTAATTTGTATAGTTATAACGATTTTCAATTAATTCTCAATAATCAAATAGCATTGTTTCAAAGTACAGGACAAAAATTTAATTTCATTTCTTTTAGGCTTGATCAAACAGCGCATATTCAAGGTTTATTGACTATCAATCAACTAAAAAATGCAATTGGGTTATCAATAAACAAAAGAGATAAAATTTGTGTAATTGATAATAATATTATGCTATTATTAATAAGAAGCACGGAAGAGCACAAAAAAGATATTTTTAGAGCAATAAAAACACATTTACCAAGCAATGATACAAAATATTTAGAAGCTATTTCAAAATATATTTTTGGAGTTGAATTTGACCTTGATGATTCAACTACAAACGCTGAAACACTGCTAACTCCAGTAACAAATAATGATAGTAACTTAAAATACATTTCATTTAACCAATTTATTCAATAATGAATTTTAGTTTAAAAATATTGTTTTTTTTTATTCTTTTTTCATTTGTTACCCTTAAAGCTCAAGAGAAAAATTTTGAAATTCTAAAGCGCCAAGGCATAATTCACATGGCAAACAGCAAATACGGCGAAGCAATAGATTTGTTTAATAAATATATTACAGCTAATCCACAAGATGCTGAAGGCTATAATCTAAGAGGGCTATCCTACGAAAAGCGACAGGTTTATGAATATGCTGTTTTAGACTTACGAAGAGCAATTAATCTAACTCCAAACAATAGTGTGTACAAGGCTAATTTAAGCAGAGTGATTTCAATTTGGTATCCAATTTTGTATAAAAAAATTGAAGGCCATAAGCGTGAAATTGCTATCAACCCAAAATCTGCTTTTGACCATTTAGAAATTGGTAAATCATACAGATGGTTAGAAGAATGGAAATTAGCTGAATTGTGGTATGATAAATACTTAGTTTTAGATGACAATGCTTCACCTGATGAAATAATTAGATATTCAATAATTCTTGCAAAAACTGGTTCAATTAAAAAGGGCGAGCGAGTTCTTAAAAAATGGGTTGATAGATATCCAGAGGATTGGAGACTTTGGAGTAGATATGGTTATTTTACTCTTTGGCTTGGAAATCGTGATAATGCGGCAAATGCTTTTAGAAGTTCTTTAAGTTTTAAGCCTTTCTTTAAAGAAGCTCAAGATGGATTAGACATTGCAACAGAAAAAGGCTATATGGTTAAAAATGAACCAAGAGCTTACGAACGTGGATATCCTATTGATGTAAATTATGCAAAACTTAAAAAAAATCCAGCAAATAGTGAAACCCGATTTGAATTAATTGGATTATTAATTGATGCTGATAGAATTGAGGAAGCTCGTGAACAGTTAAATATTCTTAAAACAGATTACGAAAATAGTGATGAATATAAAGAATTAGATGCAAGACTTACTCCACTGATGATAACTAAATATTCTTCTTTGCTTGAAGAAAATTTAGCAAAATTAAAACAATTTCCAAACGATAAAACCATTGTCAAAAATGTAGCTGATTATTATGTTCGGTTAAAACAATATGATGAAGCTAATGAAATAATGAAAGAATACCTTGACTTGGAACCTGATGATTATGAAATGAAGGAATATTATGCTGATATTCTTGCATATTCTGGAAATTATACGGACGCTGCAAATATTTTATCTGAATTAATCGAAAATGGACATTCTTCCAACTTAATTGTACAAAAAGCTGCTAATTATTTTGGAAATGATTTCGACTATTTTAGCTCAATTGATTTGCTTAGCAATTACATTGGTGATAAACCAATTGAAGACGTAAAAGAATTGAAATTCCAATTAGCACAGTATTATGCTTGGAATTATCAATGGGATGACGCATTAAATAGCACTGAAGAATTATTAGAAGCATATCCAAATAATAATAAATATAAATTATTTCGCTCTCAACTTATTGTTTGGACTGTTGACGATACTGAATTTGAGTCCGCTCAAGTTAGTTTTAATGAAATATTAAAAGAAGATCCTAATAATTTAGAAAGTTTATTAGGGCTTGCTACTATTTATTCTTGGAAAAGAGACTACCCAGAGGCAAAAAAATACATTGACAAACTCAAACAACTTTACCCAGATAATAGTGAAATATCAAGTGTAGAGAATTTTTATAATGCTCAAATTTCACTTGAACCAGATAGAAAGCGATTAGAAAAACGTGCCGAAATTGGAGAGTTAGTTGAAAAAGAAGATTATAATTCTGCTTTAGATTTATTCTCTGAGTATTTTGAAATGGATCCTCAGCCTTCCAGACAAGTTTATAAGGAATATGCTCAAATAAATTTAGCTGTTGAAAATTATGATGAGGCAATTAAAATTTATGAAAATCTTTTGGCTGAAGAATATGAAGAAAATATTGCTTACGATAGAGCTAGTGCATATTTATGGAAAGGCGATTCATTAAATGCACTTAATCAATTTTTAGAGCTTTCGAAGCAAAATCCAGAAAATTATGATTATAAAATGGGTTTAGCTGAATCATATTTAATTAATAAAGAATATGGCAATGCAGATGATATTTATGATGAAATATTAGATGTTACCAAAGATACAGCTAAGGAAAATTATATTAAACGAAGAAAAGATATGATGCCATTATATGGTTTATCAGCCGGTTTAAGTTCTGCTTTTAAATTTATGATACCACAAAATATTAGCTTTATTCCAAGTTTTATTTTTTATGACGATAACCAAATGTTAACTTATTACCAATATGGTTTAAGAGCAGAAATTGGTCTCTTTAGATATTTCACAATTGGTGGCACATGGATGCGTACTGATATTTTTTCGTTGTCTACTAGCCAAACGTTAACCGAATTATCGGGGCAGTTATATTTTCACCCATTCCCAAAATTTTCTATTGGTGGGAGCTTGGGAAAATTAGATATTCAAAGGGAACTTAAAAAAAATATTGGTACTATTGAAGCACGTTGGTATTCAGATGATTTGATAGTAAATATTGGATATAAAGACACTGATTCAAGACTTGTTCTCTTTTCACCATTTTTAATTGATGTTAATTTAACTGCTTTTGTTTATTATTTTGCTGGAAACTATAGATATAAAAACAAATACAAATTATTGTTGTTTTACCAATATTTTAATATATCTGATGGAAATCTCGCTAACGATTTTAGATTTAGATTAGGCAAAGCATTTCAAGAAAATATATTTTGGGGTTATGAATATTTCTTTTCTGATTTTGGTTTTAGTTCAGCAACCTATTACTCTCCACAAGAATATAGTACCCATTCCATTTGGATTGATTACGAGTACAAAAAAGTAAAAAAATTAGATTTAATTTTTGGTGGTGAAATTGGTTATGCTCCTTCGGTTGATTTTATAGTTGGAAATATTTATGCTGATGCCAGTTATAAAGTTTTAGAAAATCTTTTAATAAACGGAAGAGCCACTTATGGTAATTCTTATAGGTTTGATAGCAGTTATCAATTTATTTCAATATTTCTCTCAGCATATTGGAGTATCTGGTAAAATCTATTATATTGTATTTTAGTTTTTAGTCTTTAATTATTTACAAATTAATTAGAAAGTGATGTAAAATGAATATATTTAATAAAATTTCCTTTATTCTAGTAACATATTTTATCGTACTTAATTTTTCAACCTTTTATGCTCTCCCACCTGCTAAATCTGGAGATTCAATTGGCAATAGAGTGCCAATAAGTGGCGATATTCAGCAATTGAAATACTTTTTTGATGCATTGGAAAAAACAAATTCCGAAAAAATTAGAATTGCACACTATGGTGATTCAATTATTTGGGGTGATATAATTTCAGATAATTTGCGAGTTAATTTGCAAAAAAAATATGGTGGTCATGGTATCGGATTCTTATCAATTTGTAATGATGACTTAGCAGCGCGCAAAACTATAATGCATGAATTTTCTGACGATTGGGATTGGGCTTCTGTTTTTACAAAAAATAGAGATAAGTATCCAATTGGAATTGCAGGAACTGTTGCAAAAGCTTCAGCTAATAGTTGGGTTTCTTTTGCAACAAACCGTGTTTCACCAGCTACTGATTCATTTTCAGAAATGTCGCTATTTTATTCAAACTCAAATTCTAATTCATCTGTAAAGTATAAAATTAATGGTGATGAAGCTATTACTGTTAATCTTGAAAACAGTAAAAATTTGACCAAAACAGACGTAAATTTTGGCAAGGAAGTTAATAAAATTAAATTAACATTTAACAATAGCGCTGAAGCTTTTTTTTATGGCATTACCTTGGAATCTGGAAATGGAATATATGTTGATAATTTCCCATTTAGAGGAAATTCTGGAGTTTCTATGCGTGATCTTGATGAAGATTTATTACCAATTTTTACGAATAACCTTAATTATAAATTAGTAATCCTTCAGTTTGGAGTTAATATTGCAGCTTCTGGGAATATTAAATACAAATGGTATTCAAACATGATGCTAAATGTTCTACAAAAAATCAAAAAATCTTTCCCTAATTCATCAATTTTAATGATATCACCAGGTGATTTAGGACAAAAACAAGGTAGAAAAATTATAACTCATCCAGAAATTGAAAAATTTGTTAAGGTTCAAGAGGAAATTGCTAATGGAGGTGGGGTTGCATTCTGGAATATGTTTGAAGCTATGGGTGGCGAAAATTCAATTGCAAATTGGGTTGAAACTACTCCACCATTAGCTTTTAAAGACTATTGCCACCTTACAGGTGAAGGTGGTGAGATAATATCAATGAAACTAATCACTGCTCTAATGGAAGCAAAATCAAAAATAAAGTGATTATTTAGTTAATATATACTATTTTGCTATCGTACATGTACCAAATTGAGTCAGTATTTATATATCAAAGCTAATAATTAATCTGTTACATTATTATAGCTCAAAATAAACCAAATATGGACTTTTTAGTTGGCATAATTTTTGTTTTATTACTGAAAAAAGTATAATAAAATGACAACAGAAAATAATCACACATATAAAATTGAATTAGATAACAGAGAAGTTATTCCTCCCAAAAGAAATGAAGGGAAGGAGAAATTAAGAACTATAATTATTTCTGGACTATTATCAATACTTCTAATTTTTATTATTTTATTTACATTGCCATTAACTGTATTAACTTTTGAAGGCTTAATGGTATACGCTTCTATAGTTTCTTTAGTAATTTTTCTTTTTATTTTGCTTTTTAGATATTTTGGCATTTTATTCTTAGCATATTTTTATATAACAAAATACACTGTTGAAAGTCATTCAAATTTTTCTCCTTTTATTTCAATTATAATTCCTGCATATAACGAAGGTATAAATCTTAAAACATCTGTCGAATCTCTATTAAAACTAAATTATTCAAACTATGAATTAATTATTGTAAACGATGGTTCAAAAGACAATACCAAAGAAGTAGGAGAGGCTCTTGTTGGAATGCAAAATGGAATTAATTCAAAAATTAAAGTTTCGCTTATTAACAAACCAAATGGTGGAAAAGCAAAAGCATTAAATGCAGGCATTCAATATTCGGAAGCGGATTTCGTGGTTTGTATGGATGGTGATTCAGTTCTTACGCCAGATACATTGAAAAATGCTGTCAGTCACTTTGAGGACCCAAATGTTGGAGCAGTGGCTGGTAATGTAAAAATTGCAAATAGGAATAAATGGTTAACAGATCTTCAAGCATTAGAATATGTAGAAGGATTAAATCTAGCTCGCTCAGCTCAAGGACAGCTTAGAATGGTTAATATTATTCCAGGTCCTATTGGAATGTTTAGAAAAGAAGCATTAAAGGATGTTGGATTTTATGCAAGTGATACTTTTGCAGAAGATGCCGATTTAACATTAAAAATTTTAGCCGTTGGTTGGAAAGTAAATTATGAACCAAATGCACAAGCACTTACTGAAGCCCCAGTAAAGCTTCATCAACTATTAAAACAAAGATACAGATGGACTCGCGGAATTTTACAAGCAATTAGAAAGCATAAAAAGCATTTAATTAACCCCACATTAAATTTTAATAATACAATTGTGCTTTGGGGAATGCTATACGAAGCACTTATTTGGCCTGCAATGAATATTTTTGCTAACATCTTTTTTATAGCAGTGGCTTTATTAAATGGTATGTCTAGTCTTATTTTTTATTGGTGGGTAAGTATTGCACTATTAGATTTTATGTCAGCAGTTTATTGCATTGCTGTAGAAAAGGAAGAATTTAGACTTGTTCCTTGGGCTTTAGTTTATAGGATGGTTTTTGTTCTTGTTATTGATATTACAAAAGCGATGGCTACCATTGAAGAATTTCTTGGATTTGAAATGGAATGGGGTCATTTAGAGAGAACTGGAATTGCAAATAAAAAATAAAAATTTAATATATGAGGAAAGAAAATGGAACTAATTCCAATCTTATCATTAATTATACTTGTAGCAACAATATCTACATTTATATTAGCAGTTGGTGCCTACATCTTATATAAAATAAGAGAAAGAAAAGGTAGAACTAGTGCTGCTCAGCGTCCAGATTCAATAGAAGCTGAACTAATTACACCATCTAGAATTGTTGCAGAAACTAATACTCCACGAACGGCTGTAACTGGTGAGCAAATTTATACTAGAAACATTAGAAGTGAAGCTGCTTACACAAGCGAACGTTCACCACAAATGCGCCCTACTTTTGTAGCACCAAGAGAAACACGAGCTACACGCACACATATTTCACGATATACTGCTCCAATAACACAAGAATCAAATGAACCAGAAAAATATACATCTGCTCAAAAATTTAAACGTTATAACAGTGCATACGATACAAAACCAGAAGAAAAGAAAGAGGATAGCCTTAAATGGCGTTAAAAGATTCAAAATATGACAAAAAGCAGCAGAAGAAGAAAAATTCTGATGCAGAATCCAACCAAGCTATTAAAGGATTACGCGTAAATTATCCAATAATATTTTTGAGTGGATTAGTTATTCTTATTGCATCAATTTTAACATTTCTTTTGATTATCAAAAATATTTTTGGTAATTACGAATTATCAGAAATATTACCAACACGAGAAAATTTACAAGAATTTAGATACTCTGAAAAGGTTGGGATTTTGTATTCAAATTATACTGCAAATATGCTTGGTAGCGATGTAACTTGGGTTCAAGATAATATTGACACGTGGAAAGAGTTTCTAAAAAATCTAAAAATTAATTACGAAGTATTTACTGATTTAGACCTTGAGGAAGTAAAGCATAAAAAGTATAATCTAATTATTCTTGCTGGCGCAAAATCCATGAGTGATAAAGAAGTGGTGCAAATAAAAAAATATATTGATGCAGGTGGGTCAATTCTTGCAACAGGTGGAGTTGCTACTTTTTCAAGCGAAGCTAAATGGAGAGGTTGGGATTTCTTTAAGGAAACTTTTGGAATGAAATTTACAAAGGAACTTTCTCCACTAGAAATGCTTAAGAAAAACCATACATTAAGAGGAAACATGCCTTTAACTGCTGGAATTCCTACTGGCTATATTTTACAAATTGCAACATGGGATAGACCTGTTTATGCGGAAATTTTAGAACAAAGAGTTACACAAGTAAGTTATTGGTATGATTATAGAGGTGAAAAAGGATTAGTTGATGAACAAATTAAAAAAAGTGCTGGCATTGCCAATGGAACTTATGGGAAAGGTCGTTTTGTTTGGTACGGTTTTGAACTAAATTCAGTAGTTGGAAGTAATGAAGATTATACAAATTTGGCTAAATTAGTAAAAAATAGTGTTAACTGGTTGATATATCAACCAACGTCTTACGTTAAAGATTGGCCAGAACCTTATGTTGCTGCCGCAATTTATTTACCAACGGTTAAAGAAAATACAAATAATCTAAGCTCAATTAAAAGTACTATTTCAGAATTTAAGGAAGATGCTGCAATAATTGTTGAAGATAATCTTGCGTTAAAATACACTGAAGAATTATCTAAGTTATCCCAATATGGAGAGATTATCCCTATAATTGAATTAGGGGTTTTTGAACCATTTTCTACAGTTGATGATGACTTTTATGCAACTAAAACAACTGCCAATTCTGAATCAAATTTAGGTTCAAAAGAGATTCAAAAATCAAGTATTCTTTATGTTAAGGATTCTCTAAACAAATTAATTAACAAAAAATTGTTAGGTATTACTCCATATTCTGGTTTTTATAATCAAACAACATTAGATATTTTGGCAGAAGAAGATATAAGTTATATAATTACCGATTCAATTACTGATAGATCTGTTCCAAACAAAATTATATTAAATGAAAAGGAAGTTTTTATAATTACAAATACATCTCGTGACGATATTAAAATAATGAAGGAATTTGGACTAATGGACCCAAAATTTCAAAAATATACTTATTTTGAAGATATTGATAGAATTGTATTTGAAGGTGGTTTATATGTTTTAAAATTGCATAATAATTATCAATTAAGACCAGAGTATAAGCATATTTTTGGAGATATTACCAAATATATAAATTCTCAAAATATTTGGGTTACTTCCATTCCTAAATTATTAAAGTGGTGGGAATCTAAGAGTGGTGTTGAATTAAAATATGATACACGTGGCAAAAGAAGAATATCAGTTGAAGTTTCTAACCACAAAGATACACGTGAAGATGAATTTACTGTTGAAGTGAATTTTAATAAAGCAGTAAAAAATATTGAAATATCTGCTGAATTAATTAATACCCCAATTCCAAAATATAAATTTGATGATGAAACTCAGATTTTATATTTATATATTAAAAATCTTAAAAAAGATGAATCAAGAATCTTTTTAATCGATTTTGAAAATATTAATGAATTTAATGCTAATGAAAGACTTATTTTTTAGGAAACTGCTATAAAATGAAAAATTATTCTAAAATATATTTTATTTTTTTATTGGTTGGATTATTTCTTATTGGTTGTGTGCAATCAGTTGAAAACCCTTATAATGGTGGTGGCACCAATATAAATGAAAATAAACCAGTCATTAATATTCTTAATCCTGTTTCAGGTGATTCAATTTATATGGGTTATACATCAATTATATATCAAGCAACCGATTATAATGGAGGTCCTGGATTATTGCTATATAATTTGTTTGTTGATGGAGTTTTGGTTCAGAGCTTTCCTCAAAATGAAGATGGTTCAAATCCTTATTTATATTTTAGTACAGATACATTAGAAAAAAAATTAGGCATAAATCCAGCTTCTTGGCCTTCCGAAATATCTTACGCAATGACAGTTGTAAATATTGATAAAGATTTTGGTGAAACAGTTTTGATAGATAGTATTTATATTAACCGAAAACCTGTTGCTCCAAGTAATTTAGTTTTAACAAGAATTTCTGATAAATCATTCAATCTTTTTTGGGATGATAAAGCTTCAAACGAAACTAAATACGAAGTTTGGAGACAAGATGGAAGT
This sequence comes from Ignavibacteriales bacterium CG18_big_fil_WC_8_21_14_2_50_31_20, assembly GCA_002786785.1. Classification (GTDB taxonomy): domain Bacteria; phylum Bacteroidota; class Ignavibacteria; order Ignavibacteriales; family Melioribacteraceae; genus 1-14-2-50-31-20. Next base: position 52,335 of record PCUD01000008.1, read on the forward strand.
AACAATACTTTTTTATTTATTAAAGATTTACCAATTAATTCGATAAGTACTAATGATGTAGTTAATTCAGATTATATAAATTATGGATATAAAATTAGGGCAGTAAATAGTTTTGGAAGTTCTGCTTTTAGTAATATTGCTTATTCAAGTGGGGTTCCAGGTGGTGATGCACCAACAAATCTAAAAGGTGAAGCATTAGGCGCTTCAACAATTCAGTTAACTTGGGATGATAATTCCGAAACCGAAGATGGTTTTGTTATTGAACGTACTAATCCAGCAACTGGAAATTATGAAAGATTAGTTGTATTACCTAAAAATACTAAAGAATATTTTGATTCTGATTTATATCCTCTTACTACTTATAGATATAGAATTGCTTCATTCAAAAGTTCTTCAATTTCTGCGTTTTCTAATGTTGTAACTGTTTCTACTTATGACAAAGATATTGCAGCCCCTGAAAATTTAATTGCAACTTATAAACCAATTGATAAAGCTGTTTATCTAACTTGGACTGATAATACAAACAAAGAAGACGGTGCAATTATTGAACGAAAGGAAACAATTAATGGTGAGTTTAAAATTATTGGAACTACTACTGCCGATATAAATTATTTTTCAGATGCTAATATTGTTGAAAACCAGCTTTATTATTACCGAGCAAGATTTAATATAGTTGATGGTTTCAAAACAACATATTCTAATGTTGATACAGTTTTTGTATACGATGCTCCACCTTTTGCACCTTCAAATTTGCAAATAACCAAATTTACCGACACTACTTATAGTTTATGGTGGACTGATAATTCTGATGATGAAGAAGGTTTTCAACTTTGGAGAAAAGATGGAAGCACTGGAGTTTATTATTTATATAAAGATTTGCTCCAAAACACAACTGGGTTTAATGATAAAATTGCAAGTGGAGTTACTTATTTTTACAAAGTTCGTGCATACAGATCACCTACTTTCTCTGCTTTTTCAAACGAAGTAAATAACGAAAGTATTGGTTCTAAATACCCAGCGCCAACAAATTTATCGTATTCCATTGTAAATTCAAATCAAGTTAAATTAAATTGGACAAATGCTGCAACTGACGAACTTCAAATTATTGTTGAACGAAAATTACAGACAGAAATAGATTTTAATGAAATTAAAAGATTATCTCCTGGAACTACAACATTAACTGATTCTGATGGTTTATCAAATAATTTGACTGTCTTTTATAGATTAAAAACAAAATATCCACAGGGTGAGTCAGAATATACAACTGAATTAACAGTTTATATTCCTTAAGAAATTAGGTGTAAATTATGGAAAACAATATCGAAAATATTACAAATTTAGTGAGTGATAAATTAGTAACTCACTTAAGAATTAATACTGATGAAGTTTATGAGTTTATTGAGGATAAAGCAATTTTAGATATAATTGAAATTGTAAAACAATCATATCCATTTACTTTTATTGGTCGCCAAAAATTTAGACGAAAAATTGATCAACTTAGTTTTGGCTTTTGGATAAAAGATTCAAATGATAAAATGATAATTGTAAACGATGTATTTGCAAAATCTTTAAATCAAAAAGTATCTGAAATTGAAGGGAAACTTATTACCGATTTATATAGTGATGATGAATATCAATTAATTAAAAATATAACCAATTATATTATTTCAACTTCCAATTCTGTAATCTATGAATCTTTTTCTAAAAAGAGCAGTGAAGATTTTGTTCAGGTTGTTGAATTTCCAATTTGTGATATAGACGATAAAGTAGTAGCAATTATTGGGTTTAATCAAAAAGCATTTAAATTAGATGAATTAATAAATAACGATTTAAATATTCAAACTAATATAGAAGATATTCCAGCAGTTGTAGTTTTAGTTTCAAACGATTTTGTTGTGCAAAGTTTTTCAAATAAATTTTATAAAGAATTTAATCTAAATCCTAATTCAATAAAAAGCCAAAATCTTCAGTCAATTTTTAGTATAGATTTTGCTAAACTTATGCATAAAGATTCTGGTGCAACTATTAAAATTGGCAAAAGTGAATATTTATTTGAATATAAAAAAACAAATATTAACGAATTGGATGGATATTATTTTTCATTTATCGAAATACTTGAAAAATCTAAAAAAAGCAATTCTTCAGAAAAATCATTTGATATGCTAATGTACACAAGTCCCGATCCAATGTTTATTTATGGAATTGACAATCTTAAATTTCTAAAAGTAAACGATGCAGCATTGAAATTTTATGGTTATCGCGAGGAAGAATTTTTGAGTATGGACCTCACTGATTTGTATGCACCCGAAGATATTCAAACTTTAGTTGATTCTTCATCTAATAATACACTTGAAAGAGGATTCACTGGCCCTTGGCGTCAAAAGAAAAAAGATGGCAGTACAATTAAGGTTGAAGTAAGTAAATCTGGAATTGAATATAATAATACACAATCGCATTTTAACATTATTAGAGATATTTCAAAAAATATTGAAAATGATAAAATTATTAGCCAATTTAATTTGGTACTCGAAAATATAGGTGATATCATTTTAGTAACTGATGCTGATGGTTTTATTAAACAAGCAAATGAAAGTGTTAGCGAAATATTAGGTTACAATGCTTCTTCACTAAATGAAAGATCTTTTCTTTCATTAGTTGCAGATGATTTTAGAGCAAAAATAAATACATCTATATTTCACAATTCTAAAAATAAAAAAGCTAAATTAGAGTGTAATCTCAAAAAAGAAGATGGAACTTTAGTTACTGTTAATTTAATTTCATGTCCAATATTTGGTGTTAATAAAGAATTAGAATCATTTTTAATAATTATTAAATCTGAAAAAGATGTTGTTGTTAAAACAGTTGTTCAAAAAGAAATTATTGTTGAACCTACTGAAAATACGTCAAAAGGGAATTTAGATTCAGATTTCTTAGGGTATCTTTTTCACGAACTTTTAACTCCTGTGAATGTTATTATTGGGTTTTCTCAAGAATTAGCTGAAAATGCTGATTCAGCAAGTGAAGAAGTTAAAGAAGCGATGGATATAATTAAACAAAATCAACGAATTCTGCTACAGCTTATGGATAACGCTGTTCAGTATTCTGAATTAGAACAAAACAAAATGAAAATTAGTCCAAATAATGTACATTTTGTTGAACTAATTGACCAAATTGAGACCGATATTAAAAAGACGTCATCTAATTTTAATAAAGAATTAAAATACGGTAAAATATCCTCGTCATTAATATTTGAAACTGATAAGAACAAAATTGAAGTATTAACTTCAATGCTAATTGATTTTGCAATGCGAGTTACAAAAAGTGACAGAATATTTCTTTCGGCTTATCAAACAGATACGAGTCATTGTGTAATTGCTGTTAAAGATGATAGAAATGAAATATCCAAAGAATTGGCTGCTGGATTAGAAACAATATTTACAGGCAATGAAGAAGAAATTCGTCATAAATATGGAATCTCTCGCTTCACAAGACGGTTCGCAATCAAGCTTTCTAAAATTCTTACAGATAGTGCTGGAATTATTTCTAAATATGGAAAAGAATATGAATTCGGTTTTACTATTCCAGTCCGTTTTAATAATAAAAAAATATCAGAAATTTTAGGAAGTAGTAAATTGATAAATAGCGAAAGTAGCATAAACACACAAGTGGATGAAACTTTTAAAAAGGAACTAGTGGAAAACAAAGAATTTGAGCCAGTTATCAAAGAGGAAAAAGAAGCTTCGAGAGAGCCAATTACTTTTCAGGTAAATGTAAATACACAATCTACTTCTCAACAAAGTGTTCAACCACCATTAACTCAGCCAGAACCAGTATTTAAGGAAGTTACTTCGCAAATGGTGGAAGAAGTTGCCACTGAAGTAATTGAGCAAAAAAGTTTTGAATCGCTTTCTTGTCTTTATGTGGAAGATCAAGTTGATTCACAAATATTATTTAAAGTTCAAATGAAAGGACTAAAATCAATAGAATTTGCGAATAGTTTTGAAAAAGCTATTCCATTACTTCAAACAAAAAAGTTCGATTTTATTGTAATGGATATAAATTTACAAGGCGAATACAACGGTTTGGATGCTTTACGAGCAATTCAAAAAATGCCAGAATATATTAATGTTCCAATTGTTGCTGTTACTGCTTATGTGCTTCCAGGTGATAGAGAGCGATTTATTTCTGCTGGATTTAACGACTTTATTTCTAAACCTATTTTACGTGATAAATTAGAAACTTGTTTAAACAATATTTTTTAGACTAAAAATCCAACAACTTTTTAATAAAATACTTTTTAGTTGTTGGATTTATCTTTTTATTAAAAACTAATTTTTCTTATCATAAATAAACATGAAACTTTAAATAACTAATCAAAATATTCTCTTGCAGAATTATTATTTTATCCATAAATTATACCATACAAATGTATGGTATAAAGTAAATGGAATTAAAAAATGCAAAAAGAACTAACAAAAATTCAGCAAGATATTTTGAACTATTTAATTGAATTAAAAAGTAAAAGTGCTGTTCCAACACTTGCAGAAATTGCAAAACATTTTGAATATAAAAATCGTTCAACTGTTCAACAACATTTGCAATCAATTGAAAAGAAAGGATTTATTAAACGAAATCCCAAAATTTCTGGAGGCATTGAATTGACTTTTGACAATAACTATTTTATTCCTCGTCCTATTCTTGGTGAAGTTGCTGCAGGAAATCCTCTTACAATATATCCAGACTCTATTGATACTATTGAATTACCAACTATTGCACACGTTCCTAACGATTCGTTTTTACTTAAAGTAAAAGGGGATAGCTTAAAGGATGCATATATATTTACTGGCGATATTGTTATTGTAAATCCGAACTTGCAAGCAGAAAATGGACAATTTGTTGTTGCAGTTTTGGATAATGCAGCAGTTGTTAAAAGGTTTGTTAAAAAGAATGATTTAATTGAACTACATTCTGAAAATACAGAATATGAACCAATAATTATTGAAAGCACACATCCAAATTTTCAATTAGTTGGTGTTGTAATTGGAGTTTATAGAACAATGGCAAAGAAAGTTGGTTAAATAATGACACAAAAATTTGTTTCATATCTTAAATCACAAATTGGTCAACTAAAAATAACTGCTGATGAAAACTCAATCAATTCCATTCTATTTGTTTTTGATAATACCCAATTAGAAAATGAAAACAGTAACGAAATACTTGAAATATGTAAAAAACAACTAAATGAATATTTTGTTGGGGAAAGAAAAGAATTTGATGTAAACATCAATCAAGAAGGAACAGAATTTCAACAAAAAGTTTGGAATGAATTAGTTAAACTCCCATTTGGTAAAACTGTGAGCTACAATTATATTGCTGAAAGAGTTGGTGGAAAAAATATGATGCGCGCAGTTGGTTCAGCAAACGGGAAAAATCAAATATCTATCATCGTTCCTTGCCATAGAGTAATTGGAAGCGATGGAAGTTTAACCGGATACGCAGGCGGAATGTGGCGAAAAGAATGGCTTTTGAAACATGAGGATAAATATTCGAACGAGGAAAGACAACTCGGTTTGGGGTTTTAACACAATACTTTATGTCATTCCAGCAAAAGCGGGAATATTTTTATAGCTGTCATTCCCGCGAAGGCGGGAATCTTTTCAATTTTATAGTATCTTAAATATGAAAAACTATTATGTTTATATTCTAGCAAGCAAAAAAGATGGTGTCATTTATATCGGTGTAACTAACGATTTAATTCGTCGTGTGTATGAACATAAAAATAAACTTATAGATGGTTTTACGAAGAAATACAATGTTAATAAATTAGTTTACTATGAAATTTGCAGAAATGTTAATGAAGCAATAAAAAGAGAAAAGCAAATGAAAAAATGGTTAAGAGAGTGGAAAACAAATTTGATTGAGGAGAATAATACATTGTGGAATGATTTGTACGCAGAGTTAACTGGTCAGTAATATTTAAGATTCCCGCCTTCGCGGGAATGACAGTGTGTTTTTATGATAATAAAGGTAAATGACTTAATGACTTTTTACGAAAGGAAATAAAATAACATGACATTTCAAAAAGAGATAAATATTGTTGAAAAGAGCAGGGGATTTCACATAATCACAAATGAAGTTCTTAAGCAAATTCCAGAAATTGAAAAAATCAAAATTGGGATTGCAAATGTATTTATTAAACATACTTCAGCTTCTCTTACATTAAATGAAAATGTTTCATCGGATGTTTTAAGAGATATGGAAAAATATTTTGGTAAATATGTGCCAGAAGATAACTTATTTTATGAGCACAATTATGAAGGAAGTGATGATATGCCTGCTCATATTAAATCATCAATACTTGGTCAATCAGTTTCAATACCAATCACCAATGGGAAATTAAATCTTGGAACTTGGCAAGGAATTTATCTTGGTGAGCATAGAAATTATGGTGGAGCAAGAAAAATTGTAATAACACTATTTGGTGAATGAAAATAGAACAATTTGTCCTTATATTTATACATTAAATTTTAAGATAGGAATAGTAATATGGATTTTGAAGTAATTGTAATAGGAAGTGGGCCTGGTGGTGAAGGAGCTGCAATGAAAGCTGTTAAAGCTGGTAAAAAAGTTGCAATGTGTGATAGCTTTGCAAATATTGGAGGGAATTGTACACATAAAGGAACAATTCCGAGTAAAGCACTAAGACACGCTACACAGATACTTCAAAATAGAAATGATTTTCGGAACGTAAATTTTCAAGAAATGCTTTCAACCGCAGAAACAGTTATTAAAAGCCAAATGGATTTGCGAAAGGGTTTTTATATTCGTAACTGGGTGGATATTCTTGACGGTTCTGCTTCGTTTATTGATAAAAATACGATTGTGGTGCATCATAGTACCGGTGAAATAAAGGAATATACTTCTGAGTATTTTATAATTGCAACTGGCTCACGTCCTTATCGTCCCGCCGATGTTGACTTTTCACACCCAAGGATTGTTGATAGCGATACGGTTCTCGATTTACAAGGGCATCCACAATCAATTACAATTTATGGTGCTGGAGTTATTGGCTGTGAATACGCATCTATTTTTAGAGGTTTGCGAACAAAAGTAAATCTAATTAATAATCGTGCTCAACTTTTGTCTTTTTTGGATGATGAAATTGTTGATGCACTTGCCTATCATTTACGTGAAAACGGTGTAATTATTCGCCATAATGAAGAATATGAAAAAGTTGAAGCTGATGACCATGGCGTAACAATTTATCTGAAATCTAATAAAAAAATTAGGACTGATTATCTGCTTTGGGCACAAGGACGAACTGGAAATTCGGATAATATTGGACTTGATAAAATTGGTCTTGACGTTGATTACAAAGGCTCAATTCAAGTTAATGCAAATCATCAAACAAATATTCCACATATTTATGCAGTAGGAGATATTGTTGGTTATCCAAGTTTGGCTAGTGCTTCATATGATCAAGGTAGATTTGCTGCCTCACATCTTGTTGAAGGGAAAAACGATTATCATCTTGTGAAAAATATTCCAACTGGAATTTATACAGTTCCAGAAATTAGTTCAATTGGAAAAACAGAGAGGGAATTAACAGAGGAGAAAATTCCTTATGAAATAGGGCGCTCATTTTTTAAACATCTTGCTAGAGCTCAAATTACAGGGGATACTACTGGAGTTCTTAAAATTTTATTTCATCGAGAAACTTTTGAAATTCTTGGAATTCATTGCTTTGGAAATGGTGCTTCAGAAATTATTCATATTGGACAAGCAATTATGTCGCAACCAGCTGAACATAATAATCTAATGTACTTTGTAAATACAACATTCAACTACCCAACAATGGCTGAAGCCTACCGCGTTGCAGCTTTGAATGGTTTGAATAGGGTGGAAGAGTAAAAAATGGAAAAAATTATTAATTCATAATTATTAATGGAGGGGATATCTAATGGCAAAGCAATTTTTTACGGAACCATTTGATGATGGTACAAAGATTAAGTTAGAAATATTTAGAAGATATTTAGAGTCATGGTTACCTACTTTTACAAAGGCCAAAGAAGTACATTGGAAAAATATTTTTATATACGATCTATTTGCTGGTGTTGGCAAGGACAGTGATGGAAATTATGGTAGTCCATTGTTAATTGTTGAAGAACTTAAAAGACATTATAATGCTATTCGTGAGAATGATTTAAATATACATATTGTATTTAATGATTTAGAAAAAGATAATATACAAAAACTTGAATCTGAAGTAAATGTAATAGCTCCTAAAAGACCATATAGTATAAAATATTATAATAAAGATTTTAAAGAACTATTTAATGAGTTATTTCCAAAGATGTTAACTCATAGTCAAGAGCCTATGTTATTCTTTTGTGATCAGTTTGGAATAAAACATATTACTGAAGAAGTTTTCAATAAAATTCTTAAATTGAAAAGAACAGATTTACTATTTTTTATTTCTTCTTCTTTTGTTAAACGATTTTCTGAGTTAAATGAATTTCAGAAGTATCTTCAAATTCAAAAGGAGGTTTTTAACGATGCCAGGCCATTTCATAGCCATCGAATTGTATTTCAATATTATCAGAATATGGTACCTGAAGATAAGGAGTATTATTTGGCACCATTTTCAATTCAAAAAGGGAAAAATATATATGGACTAATATTTGGTTCAAACCATACTTTAGGAATAGAAAAATTTCTTAATATTGGTTGGAAGTTAAATTCAAATTCAGGCGATGCAAATTTCAATATTGATGAGGAAAAAATAGCAGTTGGGGAATTAGATTTGTTTGAAAGTTTTAATGTACCTAAAAAATGCCAGCTATTTGAAAAGGAACTTTGGGATAATATTTTAAATAGAAAAATAATTTCTAAGAAACAATTATATTCTTTTACCTTTAATTTTGGATGTTTACCGAAGCATGCTAATTCAGTAATAAATAAATTAGTTAATGATGAAAAAATTGGGATACTTAAATTATCCTCGCAAAGAATTCATAGTTTAAATGACGAAAAGATTGAGGTATTAAATGAATAAAACTAAAATAGAATGGACAGAAGAAACTTGGAATCCTACAACAGGCTGTACCAAAGTAAGTGCTGGTTGTAAGAATTGTTACGCTGAAGCTATGGCAAACAGATTAAAAGCTATGGGGGCACCTGGTTATGAAAATGGATTCGAATTTTCAATTCTACCAGAAAGACTTGAGCAACCATTAAAAAAGAAAAAACCAACTAAATATTTTGTTAACTCTATGAGTGATTTATTTTATGAAGATATGCCGGATAGTTATTTGGATGACATTTTTAATATTATTGAGAAAACACCTCAGCACATCTATCAAATATTGACAAAACGGGAAGACCGAATGTCTGAATATTTTAGGAAAAAGTCTATTCCAAAAAATATTTGGTTAGGTGTAACCTCGGAGAACAGAAAAAATGGTTTACCTAGAATTGATAAACTGAGAAACTTGAAAGCCACGATTAAATTTATATCTATTGAACCTTTATTAGAAGATCTAGGGAAAATTAATTTAGCTGGTATAGATTGGGTGATTGTTGGAGGTGAAAGTGGTCCAAAAGCACGCCCAATGAAAGAAGTGTGGGCTGTCAATATAAAAAGACAATGTGAAGAACAAAATGTAGCTTTCTTTTTTAAGCAGTGGGGAACTTGGGGTTCTGATGGAGTAAAAAGAAATAAAAAATCTAATGGTCGTATTTTATTGGGTAAAGAGTGGAGTGAATATCCAGAATATGAACTAAATGTAGCTATTTAGTAGAATATATTAATTTATTAATCAAAAGGAGAATAGTGATGAAAGAAGGTTTAATTGAACAACTTAAAACACAAGAAAAATTTTTCTTAAATACTGTTAGTGTTTTAACTGAAGAGGATTCAAGTTTCAAACCCAAGGAAGAAATGTACACTGTTGCACAGCAAGTTGCTCATGCCGCCGATACAGTCAATTGGTTTTTAGAAGGTGCTTTTGGTAGTGCTGGTTTTGAAATGAATTTTGAAAAATATGATGAAAAAATGAAATCATTTAAATCATTTGATGAATCCATTAAATACTTCAAAGATGAATTTGCAAAAGGTATTTCAAGATTGGAAGCTGTTGGAGATTCTGAATTAGTGGCTCCAATAAACGGACCTATTATGACTGGTGCTCCTAAATTGGCTGTTGTGGGCGCAATAGCAGACCATACAGCACATCATAGAGGCTCATTAGCTGTTTATGCTCGCTTAATAGGCAAAGCACCTAAAATGCCATATGGTGAAATGTAATTTTAATTTTTTGTGGAAGAGATTATCTATTTTCTCTTCCTTATTTTAAAGGTAATGTCTTAAATCCAACGATTATTTATTAAGTATTCAATCAATTATTTTCTTTATCGCACTCCATTTTTTGTTTTTTTATACAATTGTGTATTATTTTGAAAACCCCAAAACTACATATCGGTACTGCTGGCTGGTCTTTTAAAGATTGGGTGCCAGCTTTTTATCCTAAAAATCAATCGGTTAATTTTGATTGGTTACAGTTTTATGCTCATTATTTCAATTTTGTTGAAGTCAATTCCAGTTATTATACTTATTTAAATCCAATGATTGTTGAAAGCTGGTTACGCAAATTGGAAGATGTTGATGATTTTTCATTTACGCTTAAACTTCATCAAGATTTTACACACAAACACAATTTTACAAAAGCAAAAGTAAGTGCAGTTTTGCAAAATCTAAATTTGTTGAAAGATTCAGAAAGACTAAGCGGATTGCTTATTCAGTTTCCATATTCATTTCAGTTTAACGATTCAAACATGAATTATATGCAAAAAATTATTGAACTATTTGATGGATATAACAGATTTGTTGAAGTACGTCATAAATCTTGGCAAACCAAAAAGGCAAAATCAATTACATTCTGCACAGTTGATCAGCCCAATATTGGCGAATCTATTGAATTTAATCCAGTGGTTGGAAATCAAGCAATGTACATTCGTTTTCATGGAAGAAATGAAGAAGCATGGATAAACTCATTAAGTAATTTCGGGAAGAAACAAACGTACGAAGAGCAAAGTTCACGTTATGAGTACTTGTATTTACCTGGTGAATTAGTATCCTTTAATAGACAAATTAAAGAAGTTTATGACCAAGTGAAGGATGTTTATATTGTTATGAATAATCATCCCAAAGGAAATGCGGTTGCAAATGCATTTGAATTACTACATCTTCTGAAGAATAGAGAGAAAATAATTCTTCCAGAAACAATTAGTAATACATTTCCAAGACTAAAAATAATTTCGAATAATCATTAATAAAGCAAAGATTCCATTCGTCACTAAATTACAAATATAATCTTTGCTAAAATTGAAGAATTAAGAACAGAAATTATTTAATTTATAACTTGTCTCTTGATAATCAATTTATCATATAATAAAATTAAAATAGCTGAGCCAAGTGCAATTATTGCAAAAATTAGCCACATTAAATCAGGTCGTTGCATATCTCGTGCAAATGCAGCATATAGTTGTCCAGAAAGAATTCCACCAAAAAGATTTCCGAGCGCAACACACCAATAAAAATAACCCATATAAAGTGCAACTTTTTCAGGGGGTGCAATTCGTCCAGTATATTCTTTTGATTTAGGCGAAGCCATCATTTCGCCAAAAGAAAAGACTAAAATTCCAGCAAGAGTAATAATTCCAACAGTACCAAAAATCAAAATGGAAAAAGATACAACTGTAATAATTGTTCCCCAAAAAATTGTCGTAAACGCTTTTAACCTTGTTACAAGATATGAAACCAGCACTTGGAAAAAGATAATTGCTCCTGCATTCATGTTTATTAAATACTCTGGATTAATTTGACCTGGTGTAGCCATTGAACTTGAAAATGAGGTGAATGTTTTACTTGAAAAACCGAAGAAATTAAAAATAGTTTGAGTAATATTCATCAAATCGGAAGTATCAACAAAATCGCGAATGTAAAGTGGTAAAGTGTAAAATATTTGGTTGAATGAAGTCCAAAAGCCTGACATTAACAGAAGAAATAATCCAAATTTCCAATCCCCAAGTTTCATAGGAGTAAAGAACCAATTTTTAATAGCACCTTTTGATAATATTCTTAAAATAAAATCGTAAATAAAATTAATTGCAATCCAAACAATTGAAAAATATGTTATTTGATTCCACGTTAGTGTATTATCGGAAGTAAACTTTGAACCAACAACTAAAAGTAAAAGCAATCCAAAAATAAAAAGGAAAAATCTTCCATTACCTAAAACTTCAACCATATCGGATAAAACTTTTTTAAGTGAACGAGGATTTGCAGATTTTGCTTCCGAAGTTGGCTCTTTATAAAAAAGTGTAACAAAGATAAAATTTATGGCAATCCAACCAGATGAAGCGATAAAAACATATTCCCAACTAATGGCCCGCACAATTCCAGCTACAATAGGTCCAACAAATCCACCAATATTTACCATCATATAAAAAATACCAAAACCCATTGAAGCATTTTTTTCATTAGTTACTTTCGAAATAGTTCCAATAATAACAGGTTTAAACATAGATGCCCCAATTGCAACCATCATAAATGCTAGAAAGAAAGTTGGAAATGTTTTAAACTGTCCAAGTAAATAATAA
>PCUD01000105.1:0-2079 GCA_002786785.1 Ignavibacteriales bacterium CG18_big_fil_WC_8_21_14_2_50_31_20
TTGGATTTCCAGTTTTACTAGGAAGAAAAGAAGTTATTGAAAATAAAATATCCGAACTTGGATTTGACGTTAAAAAATTTGAAGTTCACGATTTAAGAACTTCTGAAAAAGCGAAAAAATATGCTGAAAAACTACACGACAAGAGAAAACGAAAAGGTGTAACTATTGAAATTGCTGAAAAGCTAATGAATCGTCGTCCAAATTATTTTGGTTCAATGATGGTGGAAACAGGAGATGCAGATGCATTAATTAGTGGTGTAAGTGCATTTTATCCAGAAACAATTAAACCAGCATTAGAATGTATTGGAGTTAAGGAAGGAATTAGTAAAGTTTCTGGAATGCATGTTGTAATTCTAAAAGGAAAAGTATTTTTCTTGGCGGATACTTCTGTAAATATAAATCCTACAGCAGAAGAAATTGCTGAAATTGCAATTCTTGCAGCAGATGAAGTAAAAGCATTTGATATAACTCCATCAGTTGCAATGCTTTCTTTTAGCGATTTTGGAAGTGTAAAGGATGAAGAATCTATTAAAATGCGTAAAGCTACTATGATTGTAAACAAATTACGTCCAGATATTCAGTGTGATGGTGAAATGACAGCGGATACTGCGGTCGATTTTGATGTTTTATCGCAAGAATATCCATTTACTACTCTACAAAGCCGTGCAAATGTGCTAATTTTTCCAAATCTTTCTTCTGGAAATATTATGTACAAATTGATGAGTAAATTGGCTGCTGCGTCTGTAATAGGACCAATTATGCTTGGTATGAACAAACCAGTTCATTTGTTGCAACGAAATGCAAGTGTTGATGATATAATTAATATGTCATCCATTGCTGTTGTTGACGCTGCTAATTAGTAAGTAATTATATATTAGTTTAATTTGAAACCCAATTCCAATACTTCGGAATTGGGTTTTTAATTTTAAAATATAAATTGCAAACCTATACCCAAGTTTAAAGCGTTTATAATTCGTTCTTCTGAGTGTTCTTCTAATATCTATGCCCCAACCAATTGGATTATTATCATATTCATCGTATTCAAGTGTAAATTCACGATGTTGATATTCTAATTCAAAAAGGATATTAAAATTTTCTGTTGAAATTATTTTCAATCCAGCTGAAATTGAAAATTCATAGTCATCTTTAGATGAAAAACTATAAAAACCAGGTTCCATTACATTGTTTGTTCCACTTTTTAGAAAAAAGAGAAATGATTTTGCATCAAAGAAATTTTTCACTTTTAGCCCAACAAAGGGAACGTATTTTGAGTCAACAAAATTAGCATAATAATATAAATAAAAACCAAAAGAGGCTTTTGCTATATCAATAACATCAACGTAATAGTAATCTGGAACAGTTGAATTAAAATCAACTTTTGGTTCTGAATAAGAAATTCCAAACGTTGGACCAAATTCCAATTTATTATCTAACAATGAGAAAAATCCATTTAATTATACGCTGGTATATGCAGTATAACTACCTTCAATATTTTTGATTAATTTGGGTGTTAAACCAAATTCTTGTGCAAAAATAACACTATTAAAAAATATAAATGAAGCAATTATTAGTGACTTAATTAAATTAAAATACATATTGTAAACCAATTCCAAAATTTATAGTATCAATATGTTTAAATTCTGAGTGGGTAGCAATTAAATTTGAGTAATCGCCATATTCACTATAATTTAAGCTAAAACTACGTTTCTGAAAAACTACTTCAAGAATAATATTTATATTATTGATTTTAGTTGGGTTTATTTTAACTCCTCCAACAAGAGAAAGAGCAATATCATCTTTAGTCCCAAAATTGTAAAGACCACCACTCCAAATTCCACCACCCGCGGGTAACAAAAGTCTATTATCATAAAATTTTGTGCCTCTAATTTCAATAAAGGGGGAATATATATTCTTAAAAGTAACAGGATAATATTTAACACTTCCACCAAAAACCGATGCTGAAAGAATAATATCAGCATAATATGAGTTAGGAGAATTATGATAGTTTGTAAGAATACTATTACTAAGGTGAGAGTAGTTTAATCCAGCAATTACACTTAATTCGAAATGATTATCTAT
>PCUD01000105.1:2112-3080 GCA_002786785.1 Ignavibacteriales bacterium CG18_big_fil_WC_8_21_14_2_50_31_20
AAATGTTGTATTATATCTAATATCTATTCCATAATTTTGAGCAAAAATATCACTATTAAAGAATAATAATGAAGCAATTATTACCGACTTAATTAAATTAAAATACATATTGTAAACCTATACCAAAGTTAATAGAACTAATAAGCATTACTAGATAGGAATTATGTATCTTTTTACTCATCCCGTATTCATCATATTTGAGATTTAGCCAGCGGTGCTGATATTCTAATTCAAGCATAAACCTAAAATTGTTTCTGCTAATTTTAAATCCACCAAGCATTGCAAACGAATAGTCATTTCTTGTTTCATAATTATAAAAACCAGGATAGATAATTACTTTGTTTTTCGATTCATCTATGATAGAATCGATTAAGATATTTCCTCTCACTCCAATAAAAGGAGAGTAAGCTGTTTTGAAAGGGGAAAAATAAATGGCTCCTCCAAAGTGGTTTTTCAAAATATTAGCTTCATCTGAGAATGAATATTCAGGAATTGTAGAAGCAAAAGGA
The DNA here is from genome assembly GCA_002786785.1 of Ignavibacteriales bacterium CG18_big_fil_WC_8_21_14_2_50_31_20. Taxonomy (GTDB): domain Bacteria; phylum Bacteroidota; class Ignavibacteria; order Ignavibacteriales; family Melioribacteraceae; genus 1-14-2-50-31-20. Next base: position 2,622 of record PCUD01000105.1, read on the forward strand.
ATTTCTGAATAAGTGAATCCAACATTGGGCCCAATTTCAATCATATCATCCCAAATAGAAAAAAGTCCTTCAATTGAAAATGCATGGTAAGACCAGTATGTTAATTCATTAACTAAGGGGTCATTATTTATTTGTGTAGAATATTTAGCCGAAAGAATAAAATCTTTTGAGCTAATATTTGAGCTAATCATCACAAGAATAATACAAAATAAGAATTTTATCATTTCTTTTGTCATTATGATTTGTTGTTAATGTTAGTTTAAAACTAATGAAAAAATAATAAAGTAATATGATAAAAATAGTAATATCAAATCATTATCTTTACATAAACAAAAACAAAACTTATGAAAACAAAATCTGGATATGTTGCAATAATTGGCAAACCAAATGTTGGTAAATCGACATTGATGAACAGCATTCTTGGCGAAAAAATTTCGATAGTTACAAATAAACCACAGA
>PCUD01000105.1:3111-21336 GCA_002786785.1 Ignavibacteriales bacterium CG18_big_fil_WC_8_21_14_2_50_31_20
CGGTGAATAATGCAGACGTGATTGTTGTTCTTGTTGACGTAGTAAACGATAAAGATGGAAGAAATACACTTGAAGATAAAATAGTTAAGCAAATTTTAGACAAACAAAAGAAACCCAAAATATTAATTCTGAACAAAATTGATAAATCAAACGAAGAAATTGTAAATAGATTAGTAGAAAAATTTGAAAAATTGAATTATTTCCAAAAAATTATTCCTATTTCAGCATTGTTAAAATTTAGTGTTCCAGAAGTTGTAAATGCAATTGTTGAACTTCTTCTAATTGGACCAAAGTATTATCCCGACGATCAGCTTACAGATGAACACGAGCGATTTTTCGTTTCCGAAATTATTCGCGAAAAAATATTTGAAATATATAAAGAGGAAATTCCTTTTAGTACTGAAGTTTTAATTGAAGAATTTAGCGAAAATGAAGGACGTAAAGATTTTATTTCAGCAAGTATTGTTGTTGAGCGGGAAACTCAAAAACCAATTATTATTGGCAAAAAAGGGGAAGCCATAAAAAGAGTTGGTAAATATGCTCGCGAAGCAATTGAGGTTTTGCTTGGCAGACCAGTTTTTTTGGAATTGCGAGTTAAAGTCCGCCCAAAATGGAGAAGCGATGAGCGACTATTAAACTCATTTGGATATAACAACAATGAATAATTCTTTTTATGAAAAGTATAAAGGCGAGGTAAATCTACTAATTGTAACTTTGCTTTGGAGTGCAACATTTGTAATAATTAAAGGGGCTCTCGAAGATATTTCGTCTATGTTATTTATTGGGCTTCGTTTTTTAATTGCTGGCATAATTCTTTTGCCAATTGTTATTAGGCGCAAATTGGATTGGAAAAACGCAAAAATAATTCCTCCAATTATTTTAGGAGTGCTTCTGTTTCTTGGATTTGCTACGCAAACTGTTGGGCTAAAATTTACTTCAGCAACTAAATCAGCATTTTTAACTGGTTCGGCTGTTGCAATTATTCCTTTTCTTCAGCTAATAATTGAAAAAAAGAAACCTAAAACTGGACCAATTATTGGAGTTGTTGTAGTATTAATTGGAATCTTGTTTCTTTCAGGTGGAAATTCAATAATGACTTTGCTAAAAGATATTGTTACAAATTTTAATTTTGGCGACTTTTTAACTCTTATTTGTGCTTTCTTTTTTGCTTTGTATGTCGTTTACCTCGATATGATTTCATCCAAGTATATTTTCTGGATGCTTTTAATTGTTCAAATTGGAGTTTCGGCATTCTTAGCTTTTTCAACAGCAATTGTTTTCGATTTAATAAATTATGAGCAATTACGCATTGAATTTACTTCGCAACTTAGTTTTGGAATTATTTATACTTCAATTTTTGCTACTCTTTTTACAACAACACTGCAAACAAAATATCAAAAATTGGTTTCACCAACAAAAGCGGGAATTGTTTACTCGTTTGAGCCAATATTTGCTGCCATAATAGCATTCTTTTTTTTAAGTGAGCGTATTTCTGCTTTTGGTTTGCTTGGTGCAGTACTTATATTTGTTGGACTTATAATTTCAGAAACTTGTGATGGATTTATAAAATCTATCAGAAAATCAGTTTAATCATTGTGCTATTTTTCATATTAATAACTAACTTTAGACAATAAATTATCAATTTTATATATGTCCGAAAATTTAATAAGAGCCGAAATTACTGTTTCTGGATTAGTGCAAGGAGTTGGTTTTAGATATTTTGTTTTTTCAAAAGCTCAAAGCCTTGGTTTAACAGGATTTACAAAAAATTTATTTTCTGGTCAAGTATTTACTATTGTTGAAGGCGAAAAATATTTGGTTGAGGAGTTAATTGATAATATAAAAATTGGACCGAGCCGTTCTTACATTAAATCACATGCGGTTAAGTGGTCAGAATACAAAAATGAATTTAAAATATTTGAGATAAAACATTGAAATTAGATTATAGAATTGGCTTTGGTTACGATGTGCATCAATTTGCTGATGATAGAAAATTTATACTTGGGGGTGTTGAAATTCCATTTGAGCGTGGATTAAAAGGTCATTCCGATGCCGATGCTCTTCTTCACTCAATTTGTGATGCAATACTTGGAGCACTTGCACTAGGCGATATTGGCAAACACTTTCCAGATTCAGATCCACAATACAAAGGTATTGCAAGCAGTTTGCTATTATCCAAAGTAAACAATTTTGCTGAAAGTGAAGGTTATAAACTTGGCAATCTTGATTCAATAATTGTTTTGCAGCGACCAAAATTAGCGCCCTATATTGAAAGCATCAGAAAAAATATAGCCTCAATTCTATTTTGCGATGTTGAACATATTTCTGTTAAAGCTACAACTTCAGAATGGATGGGTTTTGTTGGTGAAGAAAAAGGAATTAAAGTTATTTCTACAGTAATTATGGTAAAAAAATAGAATGTTAGAAAGCACACTTCTCTACATGAGTAATCTAGACCCATTTCTTATTTATGTAATCCTTTTTCTTTTTGCATTTACAGAAAACATATTTCCACCATCACCAAGTGATGTAATAGTTGTTGTTGGTGCCTCATTAATTGCAACCACAACATTGGAATTTATTCCTGTTCTATTAATCACAAGTATTGGAAGTTCACTTGGTTTTATGTTAATGTATTTTATGGGCAAAATATTTGGTGAAAAGATAATTCGTTCGGGTAAATTAAAATTTATAACTCAAGAGGGATTAAGTAATACTGATATTTGGTTTAATAAATGGGGTTACAAATTAATTATTGCAAACAGATTTTTGCCAGGAACCCGCTCTGTTATTAGCTTTTTTGCTGGTGTTTATGAACTTGAAATTATTAAAACATTTGTGTTTTCAACAATATCTGCATTTGCATGGAATATTCTTATTATTGAAGCTGGAATGTTTCTTGGAAATAATGTTGAAACAATAGATTATTATCTTTCAACATATTCGCTTATTGGAACTATAATTGCCATAATAGTGGCTGTTTATTTTGCGTTTAAGTATTTTGTGAAAAGGAAAAATAGTTGAGATTTTTAGAAAAATATCAAATTCCAAAAACTCCAGAACAGAGAAAATTGAATCGTAAAAATATTCTTCTTGGCTTATTAAGTGGAATTATGATAGGAATTTCATATCCGCCAATTCCGCTCCCTTATTTAGCTTTTGTCGCTTTTGTCCCATATTTTATGGTTATTCAAAAGCGAGAAGGTTTGGCAGAAATAAATAAATTTACCTATTTCACAGCATTTATTTTTAATTTTATTACACTTTATTGGGTTGGAGGCTGGCTTCCAAATACCGACCCATTTTTGATGATTGCTGGAACCACATTGCTGTTTTTTAATCCATTAGTTTTTCTTATTCCTTCTACACTTTATTTTGTTACAAAAAAATATGTTAACAAAAATTTAGCATTATTTCTCTTTCCATTCTTTTGGGTTACTTTTGAATTTGTATATAGTTTAACCGATTTCAAATTCCCCTGGCTAACATTAGGTAATACACTTTCTTATTTTACAAATTATATTCAAATTGCTGATATTATTGGGGTTTACGGACTTTCAATACTCATTATTTTTGCAAATATTTCTGTTTATAAACTTAAAAGTAATTTTAACGTTTTTGGAATAATTGACAAAAAAGCGCTCACAAGTTTTATTATTATAATTTTAATTCCAATAATTTATGGAAATTATAGAATTCTCAGTTTTTCTTCACAAAGTGAAAATGTGAAAGTTGGACTAATTCAACCCAATATTGATCCAAACGAAAAATGGCAAGATGGCAATTTAAGTGAAAAATTGGACTCATATTTTACTCTAAGTAAAAATACGGTTGATAAAGGTGCAAAAATTGTAATTTGGCCAGAAACGGCTCTGCCTGTTTATTTGCTTGCTGGAAATTATCCAAACGAAGTTGATAGAATTCATGAGTTTTCAGATTCTAATAATATATCAATTTTGACTGGAATGCCAGATGCTAATTATTATTACAATATTTCAACTGCACCAAAAGATGCAAAACCACTTAACAATGGAAAAGTGCTCTATACATCATATAACTCCATTTTACTTTTTAATCCAAATAGTAAAGAAGTTCAAAAATATGGAAAAATGAAACTTGTTCCTTTTGGTGAAAAAGTTCCATTAGTTGAATCTTTACCCTTTCTTGGCGACTGGATAAAATGGAATGTTGGAATTTCAAGTTGGAACACTGGAAGAGATACAACTATTTTCCAAGCAATCTCAATGTTGGAAAAGAATAAGAGTATGGTTAAAATTGGTGGAATTATTTGTATTGAATCGATTTATCCAATTTTTACTTCGGTATTTGTTAAAAAAGGTGCAGAATTTATTGTTGTTGTTACAAACGATAGTTGGTACGGCGACACAAGCGGACCTTACCAACACAAAGAAATGAGTGTAATTAGAGCGGTTGAAAATAAGCGTTCTGTGGTTCGCGCAGCTAACGGAGGCATTAGCTGTTTAATCGATCCACTTGGAAAAACAATTAAGGAAACAAAAATGTACACAAAAACTACTCTAGTTGTTGATGTACCCTTAAATAGTGAATTGACTTTTTATACAAAGCATCCTTGGTTAATTCCAGTTTTTGCTTCGGCTATTTCTATTTTGATTATTTTAATAAGTCTTTTTATAAAGACAAAACAAAAATTTAACAGGAAAATTTATGATTGATTTAAGAAGTGATACAGTTACAAAGCCAAGTTTAGAAATGCGGAATGCAATGGCAAGCGCAGAAGTTGGCGACGATGTTTATAAAGAAGACCCGACTGCGATTAAACTACAACAATATTGTGCAGAGTTGTTTCAAAAAGAGGCTGCTCTTTTTGTCCCAAGTGGAGTTATGGGAAATCAACTTTGTCTTAATGTTTTAACTCAACCTGGCGATGAAATTATCTGCGAAAAAAATGCGCATATTTTTCAATATGAATCTGGCTCACCAGCAATGCTTAGCGGATTATCAATGAACTTAATTGAAGGTAAAAATGGAGTAATCACTCCAACTCAAGTGGAACAAGCAATACGTCCAACAAATGCATATTATATGCCCCGCAGCAAAGTTATTGAAATTGAAAACACACATAATGTTGCTGGTGGTGTAGTTTATCCTATTGAAAATATAAAAGCCTTGAGAACATTAGCTGATAAACACAATCTAAAATTACATCTTGACGGAGCAAGACTTTGGAATGCTTCAATTGCATCTGGAATTTCGGTTGCTGAGTATTCATCTTACTTTGATACTGTTTCCGTTTGTTTGTCAAAGGGACTTGGTGCTCCAGTTGGTTCTGTCATTCTTGGCGAGAAGAGCATGATTGAAGAGGCATTTCGTATGCGTAAAGCTTGGGGCGGAGGAATGAGACAAATTGGAATTATTGCCGCTGCTGGACTTTTTGCAATTGAAAACAATTTTGAAAGATTAGCTTTAGACCACCAAAATGTAAAAAATCTTGCCAATCATGTTTCACAAATTGATGGAGTGGAAGTTGACTTATCAAATGTTCAAACCAATATGCTAATGTTTAAACCAACAAAAATGAGTGTTGATGATGTAATTTCCAAATCCAAAGATAAAGGTCTGCTACTTGGTCCTGGTGGAATAGGCATTGTTCGCGCAGTCACTCATCTTGATATAAATTCAGATGATATTGAAAAAGCAAAACAAATTTTAACAGAGATTTTTAATGGATAAAATTATAAATTTAAATACATTTCGTCATTCAATTAAAGTAAAAGTTAGATTTCATGAAGTTGATATGATGAGTGTTGTAAATAATGCTATATATTTTACTTATTTTGAAGATGCTCGTGTAAAATATTTACAGGATTTGAAAGCAAAATATAAATTAGATGAAGTGATGTCCAATGACTCATTTTTTATTATGGCGCATAACGAAATTGATTATTTGATTCCAGCACAATTTGATGATGATTTAATTGTCCATACAAAAATTGAATGGATTAAAAACACAAGCTTTGGATTTAAGCATATAATTTTAAATGAAAAAACTGGTGCAACCATTGCCATTGGTGGTGGGGTTTTTGTTCATATTAAACTTTCCACAAAAGAAAAACAAGATTTGCCAGAATCTTTAATTATGGCAATTCAAAATTTTGAGAGTGAAGCACAAAAAATATAAACTAATTTATTAATAATTTTAGGGGGTTTTATGAAACTTGTATTTGATATTGAAACAGTTGGTTGTGAATTTGAAACTTTATCCGAAAGTCAGCAAGAATTTTTGCTCCGAGTTTCTGAAAAAGAACCAAATATTGAACAACGCGAAAAACTGAAAGATGATGCAATCCGCTATTTGTCATTATATCCATTAACTGCAAAAGTTGTTGCTATTGGAATGTTAAACACAGAAACTGAGCATTCAATGGTTTTGTTTGAAGGAAATGATACAAAGGAATGGCAATCGGAAGAAACTGGAGTGAAATATAGCTCATATTCAGAAGCTGAAATGCTAACTCTTTTTTGGGAATATGCAAAAAAAGCTGATTCGGTAGTTACATTTAATGGGCGTAATTTTGATATTCCATTTTTAATGATTCGTTCGGCAATCCTGAAAATTAAACCTTCAAGAAATTTTATCAAAAAGAGATATGATAATAAATCGCATATTGATTTATTGGAAGTTTTGACAAATTATGGAACCACTAAAAAGTTCAATCTCGATTTTTATTGCAAATCATTTGGAATTGAATCACCAAAATCACATGGAGTTTCTGGGATGGATGTGAAACAGCTATATGCTGCTGGCAAAATTGAAGAAATTGCAACATATTGTGCTCACGATGTTGAGGCAACTTTTCAATTATATAAAATTTGGAACGAATTTCTTAATATTTAATCACTGGTAATATTTTGGAGTTGTGGCACTACCATTTTGCCAAAAAATATTTTCCAACGTTTCCTTCGTTTTAACTACTTGATTATGTGAATAATTTTCATGATTTGTATTAACAAAACGGGTGCAAATTAAGTTAACAATTTGTTTTTCGTCAACTTCTGGATGCAACTCCAATACCATTATTATTTTCATTAAATCAATTAATTCACCAATCGATTTATTCCAAATGATTTTTTCGTTATTATTAGTTAATAAGCTAACTATATATTTAGGAGTAGTTTTTAATGGAATAATAAAATTATTTTTGCTAGCAGGTTCATGTATTACAATATTTTGTTCCCTAATTGGCTTTGATAATTGCTTTATCTCCATATCAACAAGACTTGATAATTTTTTGTAGTTGATTAACTCTTTTCTCAATAATCCTTTTAGTTGGCTTTCTCCAGGATAGATTCTGCGGTGGTTGTTCAAATTTGTAAAATTATATTGTTTGCTAATAAAATCTTGCAACTCCTTACAATTTCCTTCAATGTTTACATCTTTTGATGCATACATTTTTAGAGGAAAATTTTTTGGAGCCTCGAAGCAATCTATAATTCTATTAAGTTCTGAACTAATTTCAGTCAGATAGGTTAGCTTTTCGCTACTATGTTTAAATGTGTCAAGCGTAAAAAGAATTTGGTGATAATTAAAATTTCCAGCAAACATAAATTCCTCAAATGGTTATTGGGGTTAATCAATAAGTATGCCTAATAATTTGTACTAAAAATTGATTATTTTTGAAGTGTTCTGTGTTTTAAATCACTAAGCAAGTAATAAACAGTAATAATTACTTGTTTTTAAGTCTATTTTTGATTTAAATTTATTTGTAATTGGAAAATTGCATGAATTAATAATCATAGTCTTAATTGAAAGATTTGTTTTAATTTGAGTTTACAATAAAGTTGAACTATTTTGCAATTAAATTAATAGGAATATATATGATTGAAGTGGTACTCTTATATATAACGTCACTTTTTACAATGATTAATCCACTTGGTGTTGTTCCGCTATTTATTTCGCTTACCGATTCGTTTACTCCTTCAGAAAGTAGAGGAGTGGCAATTAAAGCAAGTGTAATTTCATTTATTACTCTAACTCTTTTTGCTCTTACAGGTAAAATACTTTTCGACTTCTTTGGAATATCGGTTGATGGATTAAAGGTAATTGGTGGAATTCTGTTTTTTATAATGGGTTATGAAATGCTTCGCGGACGAACGGTACCAAAGAAAATGGATAACGAAACAAATAGAAATTTTGGGAAAGAAGTTGCTATAACGCCAATTGCTATTCCAATGATAACTGGACCTGGCTCAATAACAATGGTAATAATTTTAATGCAAGGTGCTGACTCAATATTCAAAAAAGCAGAAATAATTTCTGCAATTTTTGTAGTTACATTTTTAACCGCAATCATTTTAATTAGTGGAAGAAAATTAATGAGTTTACTGGGGCCTAGCGGAAGTAATGTATTAATGCGCTTAATGGGCTTAATTGTTATGCTAATTGCGGTGGAATTTTTCTTTTCTGGAATAACTCCATACATTTACAAAATTGTTGAATCAATGCCTTAGTTTATTATGACATAAAATATGAATAATAATCGATTTTTAAACTTCATTTACGTCAAAATATTGTTAATAATTGTATTTTTGGCAATAATATTATCAGGATGTACAATTCTAAATTACTATCCCAAAAGTTATATTGATGATAATCCAAAAGTTGAAAATTTTAAAAATGGAGAATTTGTGAACGCAAATCCAACCGAAATGATAACAGAATCCTTTTTTAAAATTGGATATAAATTTATGTTTGAAAATACCCAACTTAGAAAACCGAACTTTAAAATTCCGACAGAAAAGATAGATATTAATTCATTTTCCAATCTTGGAGATAAAAATTTATCCGCAATTTGGCTTGGGCATTCAACAGTTTTAATAAATATTGATGGCTCAATTATTTTAACTGACCCAATGTTTTCAAAATGGGCGGCACCAATTAATTGGTTTGGACCAAAAAGATTTTTCAATCCACCAATAGAAATAGAAGAACTTCCGATTTTGGATGCAGTTATAATTTCGCACAATCATTACGACCATTTGGACAAAGAGAGTGTTTTACGCCTAAATGGACTGGCTAAAAAATTTATTGTCCCAATTGGAGTTGGAAAATATTTGCAGGATTGGGGTATTTCTTCTTATAAAATTATTGAAAAAAATTGGTGGGAAGTTTACAAATTGAACGACCAAATTGATGTGATTACAACTCCCGCACAACATTTTTCTGGAAGAGGTCTTTTTGACAGAAATAAATCGTTATGGGCTTCGTTTGTGATTAAAAGTAAAAATCACTCAATTTATTTTGGCGGAGATTCTGGATATTTTTCGGGTTATAAAGAAATTGGAGAGAGATTTGGTCCGTTTGAAATTACAATTTTGCCAATTGGTGCATATAACAAAATGTGGAAAAGCATTCATACAAATTCAGAAGAAGCCGTAAAAGCACATATTGATTTAAAAGGGGATTTGTTACTTCCAATTCATTGGGGAACTTTTAATTTGGCATTGCACAGTTGGATTGAACCAGCAGAACAGTTAATAATTGCTGCAAATGAGGCAAAAATTGAATATGTAATTCCAAAAGCGGGAAAAATTGTTGATAATTCCACAAAATATTTAATTGAAAAATGGTGGAATCCATCAAAGGAATAATGGAAAATGGAATGTTGGGAAAGTGGGTTTGAATTATAGAAACACAAATATGTCACTATAATATTATTTAATAGGTGGTAGTAATGAAAAAGTTCGAAAACAAAAATGTTGTAATTACAGGTGGTGCGAGCGGAATTGGCAGATTGATGGCAAAGTTACTTGCAGAAAAGGGTGCAAATGTTATCATTCTGGATATTAATCAAACCAATCTTGATAATGTTGTAACCGAAATTAGAAACTCGGGCTATAAATCATCTGGTTATATCTGCAATGTTGGTAATTTTAATGAAGTGGAAGAAGCGAAAAAAACTATAACAGAAAAACACGGATTTGTTGAAATACTGATAAATAATGCTGGAATAATTACTGGAAAGTACTTTGTTGATACTTCCATCCAAGAAATTGAAAACACAATGCGGGTAAATACACTTGCTGGAATTTGGACTACTAAGGTATTTTTACCTGATATGTTGGATAAAAACATTGGTCATTTGGTAAATATTGCTTCGGCTGCTGGAATGATTGGCGTTGCAAAAATGGCGGATTATTCGGCAAGCAAATTTGCTCATTTTGGTTTTGACGAAGCGCTCCGAATGGAATTAAAACAAATGAAAAAGAAAATTCGTACTACAATTGTAACGCCATATTTTATTAATACAGGAATGTTTAATGGCGTTAAATCACGATTTTCATTTTTACTTCCAATTTTGGATGAAAATAAAATTGCAAATAAAATAGTAAACGCAATTATTAAAAAGAAGCATCGCGTAATTTCTCCGCTAATGGTTTACACACTTTTTCCATTAAGACTTTTGCCTGTTCCAATTTTTGATTGGATTGCGAATATTATGGGCATAAATGATGCTATGAAAAATTTTGTTGGAAGGGAAAAATAAAATGAACAAAACAATATCTTACAATCCAGCAACGGGTAATGAAATTGGTGAATCTCAATTACATACTACCGATGAATTAGTTAAAATGATTGCAGAAAGTCGAGCTGCACAAGTAGAATGGCAAAAAATTCCAGTAAAAATTAGGAGCAAGAAAATCCTAAAAATTAAGGATTATCTTGTAAATAATATCGATTCGCTTTCCCAAACAATTTCGGATGATAATGGAAAAGTAAAATTTGATGCACTAGCTACCGAAATATTTCCTGCAATAATGGCTACAAAATACTACGCTAAAAATGCTTCCAAAATCTTGAAAAAGAAACGAATAAAAGGCTCATCAATTGTTTTAATCAACAAAAGATCGTTTGTGCATTATGTGCCTTATGGTGTAGTTGGAGTAATTTCTCCTTGGAATTATCCTTTTGCAATACCTTATTCCGAAGTTATTATGGCTTTAATTGCAGGAAATGGAGTAATTTTAAAAACGGCAACTGAAACTCAAATGGTAGGAATAGCTTTGCGCGATGCAATAAATAGTGGTGATTTGCCAAAAGGGCTTTTCCAATTTATAAATTTACCAGGCAAAATTGCCGGTGAAGCATTTTTGAAAAATGGAATTGACAAATTGTTTTTTACAGGCTCAGTTCCTGTTGGAAAAGAATTAATGAAACTTGCTTCCGATACTTTAACTCCTGTTTCGCTTGAACTTGGCGGAAATGATGCAATGCTTGTCTGCGAAGATGCCGATATTGATAGAGCTGTAAATGGTGCAGTTTGGGCTGGTTTTTCAAATTCGGGACAAAGCTGCGGAGGCGTTGAACGAATTTATGTTCACAAATTAGTTTATGATGAGTTTTTGCAAAAATTAAAAAATGTGGTCAGAAATTTAAGAGTTGGAAATCCTAATGATTTTAATACAGATATTGGTGTAATGACGACCGAAAAACAACTAAATACGGTAAATTTCCACATAGATGATGCCTTAAAAAATGGAGCAATTCTTTTTGCCGAATCAAAATCTGAATATAATTCCAAAAATATCTTAACTCCAAAAGTGTTAACAAACGTAAATCACAATATGATTATGATGAAAGAGGAAACTTTTGGACCAATAATTGGAGTAATTAAAGTGGAAAATATGGACGAAGCAATTGAGCTTGCAAATGATTCCATGCTTGGATTAACTGGTTCTGTTTGGTCAAAAAATCATAAAAAAGCTATAAATTTAGGAAGCAAAATAAAAGCTGGAGCAATTACAATTAACGATCATTTAATGAGTCACGGTTTGGCAGAAACAGCTTGGGGTGGATTTAAAGAATCTGGAATAGGGCGTGCACATGGTGAACAAGGTTTTATGGAAATGGTTCAAGCACAATATATTATAAATGATATTTTGCCAGGAGTTAAAAAAAATATTTGGTGGCACCCATATAATGCTGATTTGTATGAAGGTTTAAAATCAATAGTACATCTATTTTATGGAAATAATATAAAATCGAGATTAAATAATCTTTTTAAACCAATAAAAGTGCTTCCAAGAATGTTCCAGAAATAGAAAATATTTAACTTTGTAAAGAATACTTAAATAGTACTTAAACATATTTATTAACAAGTGGTGCTTCGACAAGCTCAGCAACCAAATTCACAAAATCGACGAAAATGATGCTATTGAAATAAAGCCTAAAAACTCACCCTAAATCCCTCTCTTAAAAAGAGAGGGATTTTTTTAATATTGCCATAAAGTCACGGATGCAAATTCGTAGTAAAAAGTACGAAATCCCACTCTATGTAGCTCTTAAAAGAGCAAAATGAAACCAAATAGGTAAAAAAAATTAACTTGCCATAAACAGTTAAAATTCCTATTTTGCCAACGTTAAAAAAATAACAAAGTATTTAATATTTATTGAAGGCAATTTGAAACTCGGCAACTCAGATATAAAAGTAAGTACCAACTACCCCAAAATTCACTTGACAAGCAAAACAAAAGGTGTATTTTTCGACTATCGACTATCGACTATCGACTATCGACTATCGACTATCGACTATCGACTATCGACTATCGACTATCGACTATCGACTATCGACTATCGACTTTATTTTATCTAAATCTTCAATTAATGCAAACCACAAACAAAATTTGCTCTCCATTACACATAAAACAAATTACAACAAAAACAAACATTTACAAAAAGAGGTTTTTCAATGAAATACATTAAAGCAACTCTCTTTATTCTGGCTTTTACAATGGTATTTGTCTTTATCTCTTGCGAAAAAGGAACAGAACCAGAAAATACTAAACCTGGGAGCAGAGAATATGAGTGGAAGAGTGTATCAATTAGTGATTATAATTACAATAATTTATACACTCAAATTGGCGGCGTATCCCATGATGAAATATGGCTAACGTCTTATGCTGGGGACTATAATCAAACTATTCTAAAATATGACGGAGATTCTATTACTAATTTTGCTTCACTTTCTATAGACCCCAAAGCTGTATTTGGATTAGTACAAAATGAAATATGGTTTACTGGGGCTCAGTTTGATATCTGGAAATATAACGGAAGTACCATATCAAAATTTAGTACCCACATATTAGATGATTACTATGCTTCATTTATTGTAGATATATGGGGAAGTAGTAAAAATAATCTTTTTGCTGTAGGGAGTGGAAGTGATAATTTTGGAAGGGTAAATTCTTTAATAATGCATTATAATGGAAGTTTTTGGGAATATTCCATTCCTCCCATACCTGATTTACATTTTATTAAGATAAGAAAAGGAGCTGACAATAATTATTATTTATTAGGGATTATTGTTAAAGCAGCAGAATCAGATGTTTATGGTTTCTATAAATATAACGGAAAAGGCATTGTCCCATTCCATTTTAGTGGCGAATCTATTACTAAAAAGAAAAGTATGACATCTCTAAACAATGAAGTATATTTCTATGATGATAAGGAAATATACAAAATGACAAACAATGGAGTTCAACACTTCCTATCTTTTCAAAATACAAATGTTGATGGGGGACAGATTTGGGGGCGTAATGAAAAAGACTTTTTTATACAAACAATGGATGGTATTGGACACTATAATGGTACTAATTTAGAAACGCTTTTTAAAATTGAAGGTGATTTTGGAATTCTTGATGGTTTAATTATAGACTCAGATGTTTATTTTGTAGGTTTTTATAGAGATACATTTAAGTGTTTTTTAATACATGGGCAAATTAAAGAATGAGATTTAATTCAAAGTTATTAGTGCAAGAATGAAGAAAACAATAATAATAATAATACTCTTATCAACAGTTTTGGTTCTAGGTAAAGAACCGAATAAAGCACCTCAAAAATATCAAATTGATGTGTTTTTTGGATTAGGGCTGTATCCATTAGATGCAAATTTTGGGATAGGTTATTTTTTGACTCAAAATATTGTAGGTTATGCAAGAACAGCTATTCTTGCAATGCCAATGGGTTCATTAGATTATAGTATAAATATAGGTGCTAAATATATACCAAGACGAGGTAATTCCTTTGTTTCTTCGTTTGAATTCGGATCTCTTTTTGATGCAAGTAGCGATATACGATTTAGTAAAATAAGTTTCGAAAATTATAGTGGAATTACTCTGAAGGGAGGTATTGGTTATATGTTCATAAATAAAGCAGGATATCATTTGGGTGGTAATTTCAATTTTAATTCGTTGATGTACAAAAATGATTCAGACATATTCGTCTTTGAATTAGAAATTTTAATGGGTATATCATTTTAAATATAGGAGGAAAATAATGTTAAAAACACTATTGTTAATTTTAGTTGCAAATATAGCAATATTTGGACATGAACAATGGGTACACCAATATCTTACAAATCAGGGATACCAATATTTTAAACATCAAAACGGACTTACAATATCAGAGTTAGAAAATAATTTAGGTTCACTTGCATATCCTGGAACTGGAACATCCTGGACACATGGAACTGTTATTGCTGGTTCGTGGTTAGAAGATGACGAAGATGTTGTTTACTACTATGGAATACATGTTACGTCATTTTTTCTTAAATCAATAACACATTTTTGGGATGCAGATAGAGGTGATTTTGATACAAATGAATTTTACGATGGTGGAACAGATGCAAATACTCTTGTACCTGGTGGTCCATTTCCAAATGCCTATGATAAAATATTAAGATATTCAAATGGCACTGTATTAAAGTTCCCTAATGGATTATTGGTAGATAAACCATCTTCAGAAGGTGAAAAAGTTAAATTATATGATGTTGATGAGCCTGGAAAAGTTTCATATGAATTTGATAACTTAGTACAATTTTATTTAGATGGGATGATAACAATAAAATGTCAGGCAGTAGGAATAGATGTCGATACTAATGAGAAAACAAAATATACCTATAATAGTCAGTTCATTGTAGATGAAGTTTACAAAAATAGAATCGTATTTGAAATTCTTGGAAGAATGGCACATTTAGTTCAAGATATGTCAGTACCTGCTCATGCACATGTTGATGCTCATGGTATTGACCCAGGTGACCAATATGAAAGATGGGTAAGCGAAAATGACAGCTACAAATATTGGAATTATGAAAACATTGGTAATGAAAGATTATATGATGTCACTAATTATACTAACCCATTACATTTTATAATGTACACGACACAACAAATAGCTGATCATTTTGGGTCATCAGGTCCTTGGGATGATGGTGTGGGGAATGATGAGATTGGGGGAGATATTTATCCTGAAGAAGCTGATTATCTTTCGTGTATAGATTTGAGCAGTTTAGGTTCACCAACATATCAGTCTGTATCTGGTTTTAGTACAGCACAACTAGAAAATATTAGAAATAAAACACTCCCGCAAGCAATAATAGCTACTGCCGCATTATTTGACTGGTTCGCAAAAGAAACTGGTTTGATTAGCGAAGTCACTTTTAAAAATAGTTTTAATGCAGGGACTTTAGAGTTTAACCAAGAAACAATACAGTCAAGTGCTTCGAGGCTTCTCGCCTCTGGGGCTATTCATGTTTTGACTGCTCTGCCACAGGTACACGATGATTACGATTATGTCTGGAATGTTAATGAGCCAATTGCTAAAAGTTTTTGGTCCAAAACTGATGGTTTTGGACAATCTGTTAATATTATTAACAATTCTAATATCAGCTATAACTTAAATGTTACAACCGAAGATAAGGATGCTACATATGTTGCTGGATTGAAGAAAAACTATAGAATTAACAGAAATGATGATTGTAGTGAATTTGATAATGTTATAAATAATCCATTAGTTTCTCGGGTGGTAGAAGAAAATAGTGGTACACTTTCTGCAAACTTAACAAGAGATGTTGGAAGCAGAATATATAAGTTTGCTTATTGGCTAGATGATTTTTCCGCATCAAATTCTAGAATAATAACACCAATTGATAATACAACTTATACCGCAATATACAAATACCCAACACATTCCAACATGTCATCTGCATTTTCAAACAACAGTCAGCGAAAAACTATACGCACACCAGAAGGAGTAATGCATATGGTGTATGAAAGTATGGGAAAAGTATGGTATGAGAGAAGTACAGACGAAGGTGTTACTTGGGAGTTAGTTGGAGCGTTAAACCAAGGACGGAGTGCAAAGAATCCCTCAATTGATTTCATATTGGATAATCCATCACATGTAAGTGACGGATATATAATTGTTTCAATTATTTACGATGGAGAAGTTGGCGATGGAACTAATTGGACAGGGTATATTGAGAATTATTTTTCAATAGCTAATTCAAGTGGGGTGTTTGGAAGCTATCTAACATATGGGCCAGATGTTATAAGAGATGAAAATTATAATCCTGTTTTCTTTTCAGAAACTCATAATTCAAATCCAGTTGTTGCCTTAGGTGTCCAAGATAAAATTATGGCAATTTGGTTAAATGCTCAAGGTCAACTATTGTGTGGTTATGGTACTGTAAATCTTATGAGTTCAACAATTAGTTGGAATACTGG
This sequence comes from Ignavibacteriales bacterium CG18_big_fil_WC_8_21_14_2_50_31_20, assembly GCA_002786785.1. Lineage (GTDB taxonomy): Bacteria > Bacteroidota > Ignavibacteria > Ignavibacteriales > Melioribacteraceae > 1-14-2-50-31-20. The sequence goes on from PCUD01000105.1 coordinate 19,654, forward strand.
TTATCCAAAAGAAATGGATTGGTTAGCAGATTTTCCAATTGAGGATAATTTCTCTTTGGTTTCTACTAAAGACTATGATGTTAATGATTTAAGTGTCTTTTATTCTGCTGTTGAAATTAAAACACCAACTCCTCCAAATAGTATTATATCTGTATGTAAACACGAATATATGGATTTTAGTGATGCTAGTGATCTCTATTTTTTAGAACCTAAAGATGTCAATACCAATCCATCTATTTCACTAATTTCTCAAACTAATGGTACTGAAATTAGAAAAATACCTTTAGTAACATGGATGGCAAAAGATGTTAATGCTAATTTTATTGGATATGCTAAGGTAATTGATTCAGAGAATACGACCCCATATATTTCTTTTGGAAATAATGTAACATCTATTCAAACAACTTCACCATACAAAGGAATTAATCAAATATATCCGTATTCTGGCGATGGTGAAGCATTGGTGGTGTGGAGCGAGTCAAACAACTCATATCTTCACTATAAAAAATATCAAAATAATACTTTCAATGAATCTGGCTATCTATCTGTAGGGGGTAATAGTTTTAGTCTGAGTAGTGGTGGTGAAAACTTAAGTCAGATAATACCATACGTATTAAAAACTAATTCATTACCATATGAAATTACAAAGTCAGAAATGATTTGCGGTATTCCCTCTGTTATTACTTCTAATTATACAGTATCAAGTGGTAACTACGTATGCAATAGCAACATAACTGTAAATAGTGGCGTAACGCTTACAATAGCCGCTGGCACAAACATTACTTTCCAAAACGGTTCTGCTCTAATAGTAAATGGCACATTAAACGTAAATGGAACCTCAAATAATAAAGTTATTTTAAATTTCCAATATCCACAAAATAATCCATCTCAAGGGATAAAGAATGAAATTAAAGTAAATTCATCTGGTCATGCAAATATTACTCATGCAGAAATACGAAATGCCTACACTGGAATATATATTAATCAAGGCAGTGCTAATATTAACAATTGCTTAATTCGAAATGGTTATAGTGGAATTTATTTGTATAATACAAACAATTCTAGTAACGATACCTATATAACAAATACAAGAATATATGAGCAGAATATAGGAATTGAGATGTATTACTCCACTGCCCATTTGTCAAATAATGAAATAGATCATAACTGGATGGGCATTAATTGTTCATATTATTCCTCTCCTTACCTTGCACCAGATGACTATACAAGTCAATCTCTTGGGTACAACAATATTTATCAAAATAGCTTTGGTCTTTATGCGTATGCATCTTCCAATCCATGGCTTGGTAGAGTTGGATGTATCAGTTTTGGTGGAAATAATACGATAGATAATAATAGTTATAAAGATATTTATCTATATAGTAATTGTTCAGTTTATGCAGAAAATAACTGGTGGGGCGGTGGCCCTCCAAGCACTACCTATGTTGGTACGGGGTGTTTCTTTGATCCATATCCATTTTTATATTCTGCTCCCAATGGTGCTCAACAACAAAGTGCAATTAAAATAACACCAGAAGAGGAAGAGTTTAATAATAAATTCACTCCACAAGTTACTTCAAGTGCAAATGCTACAGAACCTATTAATATATTAGTAGCAGATAATGGAAAAGTAAATTATGATAAAAAATGGTCAATTGAGTGGAAATTACTTTATGCACGTAA
>PCUD01000180.1 GCA_002786785.1 Ignavibacteriales bacterium CG18_big_fil_WC_8_21_14_2_50_31_20
GTCTTAAATATCTAATTAACTTTTCTATTAACCTATCTTGTGTTGGCTTATCAAAATAGATAATTACATTACGACAAAATATTAAATCAAATTTTTCATTAATACCAAAATCATCATCCATAAAATTTAACCATTGAAAATTAATGGCTTTTCGCAATTCTGGTATAACTCTAACGAGTTTTTTCTCTTTATTTTTACTTCTTAAAAAATATTTTTGCATTAAATTATGTGCAATTGGTGAGGTTTTTTCCACCTCATAAATACCAGTTGCAGCTTTTTCTAAAACTCGTGTTGAAATATCAGTAGCTAAAATATTAAATGAATATCTTGAATATTGTTGAGCATATTCATTTAAAACAATTGAAAGTGTATATGGTTCTTCGCCAGTAGAACATCCAGCACTCCATACTTTTAGTGGTCTCTGAGTTCCAGCTCCATCTAAACTAATTAATTCATTTAACGCTCTATCTTTGATAAATTCAAATTGTTTTGGCTCTCTAAAAAAGTCGGTTTTATTTGTAGTTATAACATCAACCATTTGAGTTATTTCCGCTTGGCTTCCATTGTTGGAAAAAAGGAAATTACAATATTCAGAATACGAATTCATTTCTAACTCTCTAAGTCTTTTTTTGAGACGTGCCTCTACCATAATTTTTTTTGAATCAGGCATTTTTATTCCACATTGGTCGTATATAAAGCCGCTTAGTCTTGAAAAATCGCTTTTTGATAATGCTGCTGAATTATTTTCAAAATACATCTTCATTCCATATTTTAAGTCATTTTTAATATTGTGCACCTTAAATTATTGTAAGATGCACAGAGTAATTATCTAATTGAATATCTGCAAAAAAGTGTTTTTCAATTTGTCATTTCGATTCCGATGTTTTTGCGTTTTTTGCATCCCGCTTCTTTTGGGCGGGATTATCGGAAGAGAAATCTCTCATAATTCGATAGATTTCTCCCTCCTGACAAACTTAGCAATGCTGTCAACTTAAGAGAATATTTTTATAGCATGTCATTCCCAATTTTTTTTATTGGGAATCTTAGGCATAAATTAGATTCCGTGTAAAAACATCACGGAATGACAATTGCTTAAGCTTACCCCATTGCAAACTTCGTCGTGATCTAAATGACAAATCAATAATAGTTATTTTGCTTTAACTCTAACGTTCAAAATATTTAAAACTTTTCAAAATCGTTATCAAGTTTATCACCACCATTTCCCATATCTAGTGACCATCCACCAGCTTTTGCTAGTTTTTTTGTATTGGAAATTGGCTTTGTTGCAGTAGGCTTTGCCACAGTAGTTTTATTTGTTAATAGATGACTAACTTGTGGTTTATGAGCACCAAAGTTTGTTTTTTTAGCTCTGTTTCCCTTTTCGTCAATTTTGAAGAAAGCCATTGTTTCTTGTAATTGTTCTGCTTGACTTGATAACTCTTCGGCTGTTGATGACATTTCCTCAGAAGCTGATGCATTCTGTTGAATTACTTGATTCAATTGTTGAATTGCGCTATTTATTTGTTCTGCACCACTATTTTGTTCGTTGCTCGATGCTGTTATTTCTTGCACTAATTCTGAAGTTCTTTGAATATCTGGAACTATCTTTGTTAATAATTCGCCAGCTTTTTCTGCCACTTTAATACTTGAGGCTGATAGCGTATTAATTTCTGCTGCTGCTGTTTGACTTCTTTCAGCTAGTTTTCTTACTTCGCTTGCTACAACCGCAAATCCTTTTCCGTGTTCGCCAGCTCTTGCAGCTTCAATTGCAGCATTTAACGCTAATAAATTTGTTTGACGTGCAATTTCTTCAATTATAGAAATTTTTCCAGCAATTTCTTTCATTGCCTCAGCAGTTTCTGTTACCGCTTTGCCACCTTCTTTTGCATCTTCTGAAGATTTTAATGCAATTTTTTCTGTCTGTTGTGCATTATCAGCATTTTGTTTGATGTTAGAAGTCATCTGTTCCATTGATGAAGAAGCTTCTTCAGCCGCTGCCGCTTGCTCCGTTGCACCTTGCGACATTTGCTCAGAACTTGAACTTAATTCTTGCGAACCCCCGGCAACGTTATCAGAAGCACTTTTTACACTCTCAACAATTTCTTTTAGTTTGTCAACCATTTTGTTCAAAGCCACTGCAAGCTGCCCAAATTCATCTTTTTGGTCTAAATCAATTTGTTCTGTTAAGTCACCGCTTGAAACTAATTCCGCCAATCTTAATCCTTTATTTAGAGCACTAGTAATAATGCGCGAAATAAATAAACCTAATCCAATTGCAATTAGTATTCCAAAGCCAAGAATTATTAACATGGTTGTGGTAGCTGCATTTGCTATAACAGTATTGTTATCCGCTGTAGCTTTCGCCTCTTCTTTTTTTGCTTCTATAAGCTCGTGAATGGCATCCATCTCAGCTCTTGAAGAAGTATTCATTTGCCCTTGAATTAAAGCAAGCACTTCAGCAGTCTTATTTTGCTCAACGTAAGATTCTAACAAGTCTAAATCCTTTTTATAACCAACTCTTGTCCTCTTGAACTCATCAAATAAATCTTGCATTTCCTTTGAAAGTATTTTGGCTTCAAATCGTTTACTTATTGCTCCAATAGAATCGCTATAAGTTTGTATTTTATCATTTATTTCCTTCTTTTCTTCTGGGGTTTTCACTAAAAGAATTTCTCTTGTGTTTATTCTAACCCTTTGAAAATAGGTTGATATATCTCCCATATCAGAAAGTGGTAAAGTCATATTTTGATATAATTTAGTATCATTATCATCAATGGTTTTAATATTTGTGATACCCATGTATCCAATAAAACCTGCGATAAGTGCGACAAGTATAAAACCCCCTAATAATTTTGAACTAACTTTTAGATTATAGAACCATTTCATTGTATTTCTCCCGATATAATTAATAAATATTTTTAATTTTAATTTTCTGTTGCCACGTCGTTTGATCTAAAACTTCCGGCACTTTGTACTATTTCTAACTCTTCCCAAGAAAATACTTTATCAATATCAAGAATTATTATAAACTTTTCTTCTCGCTTTCCCATTCCTTTTATGAACTCCGTATTAAGCTTTGTTCCAATTCTTGGAGCTGGTTCAATATTTTGAGGTTCAATTTCAAAAACCTCTTGAACTGAATCAACTAATGCTCCAAGAACAGCAGTTTCGTCTCCAAGTTTCACTTCAACAACAACAATACATGTGTTTACTGTTCTTTCTGTTAAGTTCATCCCAAATTTCAAGTTCATATCCACAACTGGAACGACACTTCCTCTAAGATTAATTACACCACACATAAAATCTGGTGTTTGCGGTACCTTGGTTATTTTAACATAATCAAGAATCTCGCGTACCTGAGCAACATCCACTCCAAAAACTTCGTCACTTAATTTGAAGGTTAGATATTGTTTTGTTTCGTTTAGTACTGAGTTACTCATCCTTTTTCTCCTTAAAGATTATTTCTCTTTATTATTCTTGAAACATAGTATTAAAAATTATTTTCTATTATTTCTTCATCTTCGGTTATTTTATTTATATCAAGTATAAGAGCAACTGTGCCATCACCAAGAATTGTCGCACCCGAAATTCCTTCAACTTTTTCGTAATATTTGCCAAGTGATTTTAACACGGTTTGATGCTGACCAAATACTTGATCAACCGCAAAGCCAACTTGGTGATTATTTATAGTTGCTATTACTACTTGTTCAATTTTGGGTCTATTGGTTTTCATTAAAAATCTTTCACGAAGACTGATATAAGGGACAATTTTGCCTCTAACATTTACAATATGGCGTCCATGTGCTTTTGATATATCTTCATCTGAAAGTTCAATACATTCTTCTATAGATGAAAGTGGAAGCACATAATGGTCGGACTCAATTTTAACTAATAATCCATCAATAATTGCAAGCGTTAATGGAAGTTTTAATGTAATTGTGGTTCCCTTTCCTTTTTCACTTGCTACTTGAACTGAACCCCGCAAAGCTTCTATTGCTCTTTTAACAACATCCATACCTACGCCACGCCCAGAAACACTTGTAACTGTTTTGGCGGTAGAAAAACCAGCGGCAAATATTAGTGCATATATTTCTGAATCGGTAAGTTCGGCTGTTTCTGAAATTAAACCCAATTTTACAGCTTTTGCTTTAATAACACCTTTATCCAAACCGGCGCCATCATCGGCAATTTTAATTAGGACACTTCCACCAGATTGTGAAGCAGATAAATGCACAGAACCTATTGATGATTTTCCTAATTTTAATCTTTCTTCAGGTAATTCTATACCATGATCTATTGAATTTCTAATAATATGAATTAGCGGGTCATTTAATTTTTCAATTACTGTTTTATCTAATTCAGTCGCAGCCCCTTCTGTAGAAAGTTCAACCTCTTTGCCAAGTTCATTTGATAAATCGCGAACCAATCTTTTGAATTTGCTAAAAGTTGAGCCAATTGGAAGCATTCTAATATTTAGTGCACTATCTCTAAGCGACCAAGTAATGCGTTCAACTTCTTCAGCAATAGAGATCATATCGTTATTATTGTTGCTTAATGCCACTTGGCTTAAAGTAGCTTGTATTGTAACTAACTCGCCAACAAGATTAACAAGTTCATCCAGTTTTTCTGAACTTACTCTAATGCTCGAAACAGAATCAGCTTCTGTATGAGTAGCAGTTTGTTGTGTCTGTTTTGCAACAACACTCGCTTCTGCTAATTTTTCTTGCTGTGGTTTTGTGGAATAATTTTTCAATAATACAAGTAAATCAGGTGTTTTAAAGCCAAAATCGTTGGAAATTACATTTTGCAAATCATCAAAATCAAACTCTGCAGCATTGGGAATATCGTTTGTAATATTCTCAAATGTCAATTCGCTATTATCAGCAACAAAAATAAAAACGTCCTGTAAATCATCAATATTTTTTGAAGTTCTTATTAGAATATCCCAGTAGCAAAAACATTCTTCTGGATTTAGGTTCTCAAAACTTGGTGTTTTTTCTAAATGAGCAGAAACTGCCAAAGCACCCATTTCACGTAATTCATCAATTAGCATTAATGGATTAGTGCCAGTTAAAAATAAATCTTGTCCTGGAATAAACCGAATAAAGTAAAAATGTTCAACTGCGGTTGTTTTTTGAACAACTTCTACTTTTGCAGTTGCTTTTTGAACTTCTTGTTTTTTATCAGATTTGTTGTAAGAAGAAACTATTTCTCTGAACGACTCAATAATTTTTTTTGTATTCTCTTCGTTTATATTAGTATGCGAGCCAGTTTTAACTAACATATTAGATATTTCATCACGTGCAAGTAAAGTTAAATCAATAATATGTTTTGTTACACCAAGTTCACCATTTCTAATTAAATCATAAGCTGTTTCAATATCGTGTGTGAACAAAGCAATGTCGTCAAAGCCAAACATTGAAGAAGATCCTTTAATAGTGTGCAAAGCACGGAACAATTTAGCTATTAACTCAGAATCGGTTGGTGCATCTTCCACTGCTAATAAAGTAGTTTCCAACTCAGCTAGCAATTCTCTTGTTTCTTCAATAAAAGCTTGTTGTAATGAATCAATCATCCTATCACCTTTTTAACAACTGTTACTAATTGTTCCGGCTTAAATGGTTTAACTATCCAACCGGTAGCTCCGGCACTTTTCCCTTCCATTTTTTTTTCGCTTTGTGATTCTGTTGTAAGCATTAAAATTGGTGTGAATTTAATTTTAGGTTTGGTTCGTAATTCCTTAATTAATGTAATCCCATCCATTCTTGGCATGTTTAAGTCGGTGATTACAAGATTATATGTTGCACTATCTATTTTTGCAAGTGCATCAACTCCATCGCAAGCTTCAACAACATCATAACCAGCCTCTCTAAGAGTATATGCCACCATTTGTCTAACACTAGCAGAATCATCAACAGTCATTATTGTTTTAGGCATTATCTTCTCCATTCTGTTCACTAATATTTTCCAGAACTTCCGAAATATCTCGATAGCCCATTTGTTTTATTGTGTTCACAAATTCACTTTTCCCCTTTAATTCAATAGAAACTTTTTTATTTATTGATTTACATTTTGCAAGAAAAGAATGAAGTATTTGAACAAAAGTGACATCAATAGGAGTTGGAGATTCAAACTCAATTTTTAAATCTCCTTCCACTTTTAATTCTTCTGATAGCAAGTTATATATTTCAGTTGCATAATTTATTGTTAGTTCATTTTGAATTATCATAATTATTTTGTCCTCCACAAGTAAAATCATAAGTTCATAATTTTTAAAAAAGTTCAATATTATCATCTAGTCCGCCATTATCAGAATTTGATGTTTTCGCTATTCTTAATAAATCTGTTGATGTATTTGTATAACTATTATGTATTTCTCTTTCGCTCATCATAGTATATTTGCTAGAATTTTTTCGAGTATGGTGTTCACGTTTAGATTCTATGTTATATTGATTTTCTAAACCCTTAGTAATTTGGTCAAAACTTAAAATAACTGGATTAAGCATTTGCTCAGCAGCTATATGGATATTAATATTCTGAACTGTTATTTTTAGTTCGTCCTTAAATATCTTTATAATTCCATCAAGTGCTTTTGATTCATCCATAGAATTTTCTTCAACCATTTTAATAGAACTAACAAGTTGATTTAATTCATTAATTGTTGTTTCTAGAAGTTTACTTGTTGTTTGCAGACGCGATGCTGTTAATTCCGATCGTAAAGCTCCAGAAAGCTTGTCAATTGTTACCAATACTTCATTTGTTTGCTCAGTTTGAACCTTTGCTTCAAATGATAATTTTTGAATTGCTTCTGCCAATACTCCAAGTGATGCACCTTCTTTTCCTAAATGAGCTGCTTTTACTTGTGCATTAAGAGCCACCAATTCAATTTCTGACCCAACTTCTTCTATCATTTCTATTTGTCTTGCTAAATCGTTTACTATTGTAACAATTTCTTCAATTGATTTATCCAGATTTTTTTCAATTATAATATTTTCTTCAAGACCTTTTTTTATGAAACACAAATTCTCTTTTATCATCTCTTGGTGTGAATTTCCACTTGAGGAATCCGTTCCAATAATCTTTCTAGATTCTTCAAAAAGCTCATCAACCCCGGCTTCCACCTCGCGCAAACTTCCAATTATTGAAAGAACAGATTTTGTAAAATTTCCTAAAGTGCCACTTAATTGTCGGGATTGTAATTCAAGATTATCATGGATATATGAAAAATCTTCAACATCGTTTTCTTCCCTTTCTTTCGCTTTTTCTTTCATCTCTTCCAAAGCTTCATCAACATGCTGCAATTGCTGTCTTGCAATATCATGAAACTGAATATCCTGCACAATATTGCCCAAATATATTGTCAATTTTGCACCAACAACGGTTATTTCGCCAATTGCAGTAGAACAGACAAGATTTTTATATTTAAACGTTTCAAGTGATTGAACGGTAGATTCATCAAATCTTTTATTTTGCTTATCCTGCTCAACAGCTAGATTTACCAAGTCGCCTATTGATTTTGCTAGGTGTAACAATAAACCATTTGCTTTATCCTTAATAACCTTTTTTCTCTCACCAATTTGGGCGCTCATCTTATCAACCGTTTCTGCTAATAAAAAGAATCCCCCATCAGAAAGGTTTAATCTTGCGCTTTCAATTTTAGCTGCAATACCAAGCATTCTAAGAGTTTTTACTATTTTATCAAATCCACTAAGATTATCTTCTATATATGATAATTTATCATGAATATTTTGAAGATCGTGTCTATCCTTTTCAATAGTTTCCGATGCTTCCGCAAAATGTATTCCAATAACACCAAATAACTTGCTTAGTTTATCCATTCCAGCATCAAGTATCTCGGTGCCAATTGATTCAATAATTTTTTTTGCTTGAATATTTACTCTATTGCTAAAATTTTGATAATCCCTAAGTTTACTGCCAATATTTAAAAAATCATCTTCCGATATTGTAAGGAATTGCTCAACTTGATTTTGCAAATTGCTTAATTCTATTTCAATTTCCTTGCGATAAACAGATTCTTGATTTATGCTAAGTTTTTCACTTTCAGATATGCCAATGTTATTGTAGACAGTCAATCTAATTCCCACATTTTCTATTTTGGAACAAATTCATTTGAACACTCCTTGATAAATAACCTAATTTAATTAGTGTGTTTTCTAACTATTCAAATTTCGAGTTTTTTCTACGTAATTATCGACACGAGTGTATACTTTGTTAGCTAATTTGTTCTAAACGGTAAATTTTTGTAATTAAACGGTCATTCTTATAATTAGACAATACATCGGTCGGACAAAATTAATTACTATAATGGAAATGAATTTTTATTAAAACTTGTTAAAAATTTGGCAGTGTTAAACAGTCTGTTAACTTTGTTTCTTTTAAAAGGAATTTCTAATCATAATTGTACGTTTTAAAAGTAAATTGTTTTCTATCAATTAGATTTTTGTGAAAGTCTCTTTTCGCCTTGATTAAATATACTTTTCATCTCCCAAATATTCACAAATAAATTGAATAGTATAATTTATCCAATCAATATTTTATTCTATTATGTGAAATGAGTCTATCTTATTTTGCTAATTTTTTCGTTTTCTTGAAAAGTTATCTAACAAATCAAGATTAACAAATAATATTTTTTGAATACTTGACAAAAGTGTACTATTTTATTAAATTTATTAAGATACTAAATCCTTTATTATTTTTGGAGCAAATATGATTTACACAAAAACTGGTGAATATGCAATAAGAGCTATATTATATCTTTCTCGCCAACCAGAAGATAGATTAATTATGTCTTCTGAAGTTGCAGAAAAGGAAGATATACCTGCCCATTACCTTGCAAAAATTTTACAACGAATGGCAAAATATGGATTTGTTGATTCTTTTAAAGGTCGTGGTGGTGGATTCAAGATAACAGAGCTTGCAAATAACAGTACGATTTTAGAAATAGTTGAACGAGTTGAAGGACCAATAATTAATTTAAAATGTGTAACTGGTCTTAAAGAATGCTCAGATGAAGCACCATGTCCATTACACGAAGAATGGTCTGAATTGCGAGATAGAATTCATAATCTTATTTCGAGCAAAACAGTGAAACAAGTTTCTACTGAATATTCTGAAACTCTTCGTAAAGTAAGTGCTGATTAATTTTTTTAAATAAACTGAAGAGTAAAATCTTCAGTTTATTTAATATAAATCATTTTTTTTGCAACAACTCTATCGTTTGCAACTAATTTGTATAAGTATATTCCTGAAGATACTTTTGCCCCACTATCATCCAAAGCATTCCAGCTAAGAGAAGTAATAATTCTGTCACTTATTCCTGAAAATAAAGTTTTTACTTTTTGTCCTAAAATATTAAATATTTCAATTTTCAGATTTGTTCCAATTGTTGAATTTACAAATATTGTAGTGGTTGAATTAAAAGGATTTGGATAATTCTGACTTAATTTAACATCAACCCTATATACTGGCATTTCAAAATTTAGTGTAATTTCACTTGCTCCAGAAATTAAGTTATACATTCCTACTTCTGGAATTCGCTTTCTAATCATATTTGAATCTTTATATTCAAAATAAAAATGAATTTTATCATTCGAATTCGATGAAATATGATTTTGGAAGTATCCACTGGAATTCAATTTTGAGCCAACTCTTATAAAGTTATTATTCTCATTGACGGAATAAAATAAATATAAACTATCATTCAAGATTTTTGAATTATCAATAATTATTTTATTTATTGAAAATGAATGTGTATTTAGTAAAAATTCGATGTTTGGGAATTCTAAGGCTTTTCGTGCTGAAAGAAGTCCATATCCATACATATTATCTGGATTTTCAGCTTTATCACTTGCTTGCATTAAAATTAATCTTATTTGATTATTTGTTAAATAAGGGAAAGCAGAAAGTAATTGAGCAGCAATTCCAGCAGCAATTGGAGCAGAATATGATGTACCGCTTCCATAACCATAATTATTTGAATATGCATTTGCATGATAACAAGCTACACCTTGAGCCACAATTTCTGGCTTTATTCTACCGTCATAAGTTGGACCAATTGAGCTAAAACTAGCTAATGCGGAATCGGAAGCAACCGCACCAACAGAAATAGTATTAAACCCATCTGCAGGTGCCGATATATATTTCCATGCACTATTTCCCTCATTACCAGCCGAATTTATAGTGGTAATTCCTCTTGCAAAAGCAAGTTCGGAGGCTTTTGTTACAACAGTAGTAGTACCATCCATATCACTATAAGCATAACTCTTTTCACCAGTATCAAATTCAGTGTATCCTAACGATGTGGTTGTAATATCAACTCCAATTGAATCCATCCATTCTAAGCCCGCAGCGTAATTATCTTCTTCAAGGTTAGTTTCAGTATAAATATATTCTGTTTTAGCTAAAGCATATTTAGCATTAAACGCTGGAGCAACTATTTCCCCTTCTTCAAAACCACCAATTAACGAAAAAACTGCAGTCCCGTGGCTTGCATCACCATCATCAAGATTTTTGTCTCCATTAACAAAATCTCTCTCAGCTATAACATTCTTATTAACTAACGATGGATGATTCCGCCAAGAAAAACCAGCATCAAGAATTCCAATTAATACACCTTCTCCCGAAAATCCATAATTATGAACAGTAGGAATATCTGAAAGCTCGTATTGAGTTATAGAAGGACCATAATTATATTTGTAATCAGAATTAACGACATTTGATATCTTCTTAAATTGAGATTCAACTGATTTATCATTTCTATATTTTAACTTCTTAACTTTTTCAATTTTTGAAACAAAATTGTACTTTGATATTTCTTGATATTGTTGATCAGTAATAATTGTAGAAACAGCATTAAGCCATTTTAGTTTATGGATAATTTTTACATTGTTTTTTTCAATTTGAAAAATGTAATTTTCATTAATTGGTAAATCTTCAAAAGTAATAAAATCTTTCCCTAAAGTCTTCATTCTTCTTTTAATACTTCTTTCTGAAAGTGAATTTTTAGCCTCTTGATACTTATTTGATTCTTTTTGCAAAACAGAATTTTTATCAATTCCTTTATCATTAAAGTAGATAAAGTACTTTGAAGAACTTTGTGCTATCGAAATGCTTGATAAGAAGCAAATTAATATCAATATTTTATTCATAATCTCCATAATTATCTTCCAAATAGTTTACTATTAAGCTATTTAATAAGTAAAATAATACTAATGAACAATTTTGGCAATTCTATTTATGCGAGTTGAACCTAGTAATTTAAAAAACTGTGAAAATGAATAACTTGGATTCCATGACCAATAAATCATTAAGGTTTCACCAATAATTAAATCACGGGGAACGACTCCCCAAAAACGACTATCTTCGCTATTATCGCGGTTATCACCCATCATAAAAAAATAATCCTTTTTAATAGTGTAAGAATTATCCTCACTATCATCAATAAATATTTTTCCATTCCTAATTGATACTACTCTTTTTCCAAATTCTCTATCAATTATTGTGCGCCACCATTCAATGTTATTTAAATTTAGATTAATAACATCTCCTTTTTTAGGAACAACATATGGACCGTAGTTATCTGTATTCCATCCAGAGCCTTTTGGAAATATTGATGGATAGCTTACTCCAACAGGAGTTGGAAACAATTTTTCATATTGAATATGAGTTGGAATAGGAGCTTGTTTGCCATTAACAAAAACAACTTTATTAATAATTTGAATTGTATCTCCGGGTGTAGCCATGCATCTTTTAACATAATTTGTAATTGCTTTTGCATGTAAATCATCTCTATCGCCGGGATATTCAAAAACAACAATTTCACCTTTTTCAGGTTCTTTAATAGACGGAAGTTGAAAATAAGGCAATGCAATATCTGTAAAAGGAATATTGCGAGGAGAAGAAGAACCATAAATAAATTTATTTACAAAAAGGAAATCACCAACTTTAATCGTTGTTTCCATAGAACCTGTTGGCACTCGTGAGGTTTCTATTAAAAACGATTTAATTAACAAAGCGGCAATTAAAGCAAATAATAAATTCTTAAAAAAATCAATAGTTTTTTGTTTTTGTGTCTTCATTTAACTCTCATTTTCTCTTTTCGACGAAATAAATTAGTAATTTGTTTCAAAATTTTATAGGCAAAAATTAATCATCAATCTGTAAAACTGCCAAGAAAGCTTCTTGTGGAATTTCAACATTTCCAACTTGTTTCATTCGCTTTTTGCCTTCTTTTTGCTTTTCTAATAGTTTTCTTTTCCTAGTAATATCACCACCATAACATTTGGCTAAAACATTTTTACGAAGTGCTTTTATAGTTGTTCTTGAAATTACTTTGCTTCCTATTGCTGCTTGAATTGCAATTTCAAACATTTGCTGTGGAATAAGTTCTTTTAACTTGGAAGCAACTCGTTTTCCCCACTCATAAGCTTTATCCTTATGAACTATTACAGAAAGTGAGTCAACTTTTTCGCCATTAAGCATAATTTCTAATTTGGATAATTCAGATTTTCGATATCCTATAAATTCATAATCAAGCGAAGCATATCCACGCGATATTGATTTAAGCTTATCGTAAAAATCAAAAATTATTTCTGACAATGGAAACTCATATTGTAAATCCGCACGCGTTGGGTCAATATAGGATGTGTTTTTGTAAACACCACGTTTTTCCATAGAAAGTTTCATAATGCTTCCAACATATGTACTTGGAGTAACAACTTGAGCTTTAATATAAGGTTCCTCAATGTAATCAATTTCACCAAGTTCTGGCATAAGTGCTGGGTTATCAACTACCAATTTAGTACCATCTCTTTTATAGACAATGTACTCAACATTTGGAAGTGTTGTAACAATAGTTTGATCATATTCACGTTCCAAGCGCTCTTGCACAATTTCCATGTGCAACATTCCAAGAAATCCACATCTAAAACCAAAGCCTAATGCGGCAGACGTTTCTGGAATAAATTCGAGAGCAGAATCGTTTAGTTTAAATTTATCTAACGCATCACGAAGGTCTTCATAATCTTCAGAATTTGTAGGGTAAAGCCCGCTGTAAACCATTGGTTTTACAACCTTGTAACCAGGAAGTGCTGTTTTGGCACCATCTCGAAGTGTAGTAATAGTATCGCCAACTTTTGTATCATGAACATCTTTAATACTTCCAATTACGTACCCAACATCTCCAGCATATAATTCATTTTTTTTTATTCTATTTAAACCAAGAACCCCAATTTCTTCAGCAAGATATCTGTTATCGTGAGCAAAAAATTTAATTGCGTCTTTAGTTTTTAGAACTCCATTAACAACTCTTATTAAAGCAACGGCTCCACGATAAGCATCAAACTTGGAATCAAAAATTAATGCTTGCAAAGGTTTTGTTGGGTCACCACTAGGAGCATGAATTTTATTTATAATAGCGTTTAAAATATCTTCCATTCCTTGTCGTGTTTTAGCACTAGTTAAAATTATTTCTTCTTCTTCACAGCCAATTAAATCAATAATTTGTTTGCTAACAACATCAATCATAGCGCTAGGTAAATCTATTTTATTTATAACTGGAATAATTTCTAATCCAGCTTCAATAGCTAGATATAGATTACTAATTGTTTGAGCTTCAACACCTTGAGCAGCATCAACAATAAGGATGGCTCCTTCGCAAGCCGCAAGTGAGCGAGAAACTTCGTATGAAAAATCAACGTGACCTGGAGTGTCTATTAAATTAAGCGTGTATTTTTTTGCATCTTTGGCAACATAATGCATCTGTATAGCGTGTGATTTAATTGTAATACCACGCTCGCGTTCCAAATCCATGTCATCTAACAATTGTTGTTTGGATTCCCTTTTGGTAACAGTATGTGTGAATTCTAGTAATCCATCAGCAATTGTAGATTTACCGTGATCAATATGTGCAATTATGCAAAAATTTCGTATTAAGTTCATTCGAGTTTTATTAGTTAAGGTTATATTTTTATTAAAATTTAATTTACAAATATACCTAATTTAAAGAATAGTTTATCAGAAATACGCCTTCTTAGTTCAGAAATGGGTTATTTAATTTCTCATAATAGATGGTACTCTTTTCACCATGTCCTGCATAAATTGTTGTTTCATTAGGCAAAACAAGAAGTTTTGATTTTATGGAATGCATAAGTGTTTCATAATTTCCTCCCCATAAATCTGTTCTTCCAATACTTTGATTGAAAAGTACATCACCAGTAAAACAAGTTTTTTCATTTGGGAAGTATATACAAAACTCACCAGGCGTGTGTCCTGGAGTGAAAAGAAGCTTAATTTCCCTATTTGCAAATTTAATATTCTTCGATTCATCAAAAAAGAAATCTGGAGTGGGTGATTTTTTCATTGTTAAGCCAAAACTTTCTGCTTGTTCTTGAGCTTTTTCAAATAAAGGTAAATCTTTTTGGGGAGCAAAGTGAATTGGATTAAAAGTACTCTTCACAAATGCATTTCCAAAAATATGATCAAGATGTCCGTGTGTATTAAACAAATATTTTACTTCCAAACTATTGATTTTGATGAAATTTAATAATTCACTTTCTTCTGATTTAGACAAACACCCAGGATCAATTATAATTGCATCTTTTGTATCTTCATCCCAAACTATATATGTATTTTCTTGGAAAGGACTAAATATGAATTTTTGTATTTTCATTTTAAACCTAATATTTTGTATAAATAACTCAACCTACACATAAAAATGATTCAAACCTTGAAGGTTTCGCTAATCAAAATTAAAATATTGAATTTTTTGCGATTCCTCTTAACAAAACCTTCAAGGTTTTTAATTCTTGCGTAACGTAAGTAAATAAATTTGCTTTCGCCTGAAAAAACTCTATTTACCAAAATTCTTTTTTAATCGTTTATGCAATTTAGAATTATAGCTTTTATAATTATCCATTATTTCGTTCATAGAGTCACCACCAAATTTATCAATCATAGCTTTGGCAATTGTCCAAGCTAACATCGATTCACCAATAACAGCGCAAGCAGGAACTGCGGTAAAATCACTTCTCTCGCGTCTGGATGTAACATTTTCCATTGTGGATAAATCAATAGCCCCTATTGGCGACATAAGTGTTGCAATTGGCTTCATTCCAACACGGACAATTATTGGCAAACCGGTTGTCATTCCACCTTCAATTCCACCAGCACGATTGCTTTTTCGCGAAATTATTCCATCATTTATCACAATTTCATCGTGCGAAATTGAACCTGAATTATTTGTTGTTTCAAAACCCTTCCCAATTTCCACAGCTTTTACAGCATTTATCGACATCAAATCGTGTGCAATTGCCGCACTAATTTTTGTATCATATTGAATAAAACTTCCAAGCCCCACTGGAAGCCCGCTTGCAACGACGAAAAAAGTTCCACCAAGAGTATCACCATTTTTCTTTGCAATTTTAATTTTCTTAACTATTCTTTCTTCATGATTATCATCCATGACACGTACTGAACTTTTATCAGATTCTACAGATAAATTCCATGCATCAAATTTTGAGTCCACTTCATTAAATAGTTTATCAGAATAATTTTCTTTGGAATAAACTCCACCAATATTCTCCACAAAACTTCCAACAGTAATTCCAAATTCTTCAAGAAAACGACGAGCAACTGAACCAACTGCAACACGCGCAGCAGTTTCGCGGGCACTTGAACGCTCAATCGAATTCCGAATATCATCTAAATCGTACTTTGAAACTCCTACTAAATCAGCATGTCCTGGACGTGGAATTGTAATTTTATCGTGTTTCACTTTTGGCTTGCCTGATGCCATTTCATCAGTCCAATTTTCCCAATCACTATTTTTAATAAATAGTGCAATTGGCGAACCCATAGTTTTTTGGAAACGAACTCCAGAGAGTATTTCCGCTCTGTCGGTTTCAATTTTCATTCTTCCACCTCTGCCATAACCCATTTGGCGTCGGGCAAGATGTTTACTAATATATTCTTCTTTTATTTGTAAATTTGAAGGGAAGCCTTCAATGATAGTTGTTAAACCTTTTCCGTGTGATTCACCGGATGTTAAAAATCGTAGCATAATTTTTCTTTTTATTTTTTATTGAAAGAACAAATATAAAAAAAGCGTCCATTAAATAAGGACGCTTTTAATAACTAATTTAATTTATTTGAATAATTATTCAGAAATTTCAATTCCAACAAAGCGTGAACTACCTGCATCATCAACAACTTTCAATAGAACAGCTTCACCTTTTTTATTTGTAAATTCATTTTCTAAATCAGAAACTGATTCTATTTTTTTTCTATCAACTTCAGTAATAACCCAACCTGCAAATAATCTTTGATTATCAGCCTTGCTGAACTTTTTAACTTTGGAAATTACTACACCTGATTTAACTTTATACTTATCTAATTCTTGTTTTCTTAAATCGCGTACAGTTAAGCCTAAGTTCTCAAAATTAATTTCTTCAATATCTCCATTTCGCTCTTTAACAATATTATTGTCAGCAGCTACTTCTATATTTTCTTCATCACGAGCTTTTAATTTTATTTCTCTTGAAATATTATCACCATCTCTAAAAATATCTAATTCAATTTTGTCACCAGCTCTTTTTGAAGCAACATGACTTTGCAATTCATTTGGTTTATTAACTTCTTTTCCATCTATTTTAAGAATAATATCACCAGCTTTAATATCTGAATTAGCAGCAGCGCCATCTTCCATAACTTGTTGAATTAGAATTCCTCTCGGAGTATCAAGTCCAACAGCTTTTGCAAGGTCTGCATCAACTTCTTCAATTCTTACACCAATGTATCCACGTTTTACTTTTCCAGAAGAGATTAAATCTTCTGCAACAACTTTAGCCAAGTTAATAGGTATTGCAAAGCCATACCCAATGTATGTTCCTGTCATTCCATTTGTTGCAATGGCAGAGTTAATTCCAATAACTTCTCCATTTAAGTCAACCAATGCTCCACCACTGTTTCCAGGATTAATTGCAGCATCTGTTTGAATAAAATCTTCAACTCCGTAACTATCTCTAATTATATTTACACTTCGTCCAAGTGCGCTTATTATTCCCGCAGTAACAGTTGATGTAAGCGCCATTGGGTTTCCAATTGCCATTACCCACTGACCGACTTTCAATTTATCAGAATCTCCTAAATATGCTGCTGGAAGATCTTTTGCATCAATTTTTATAACAGCTAAATCTGTAAGTGGATCTGTTCCAATTACTTTTGCATCAAATTTTCGCTTATCGTATAAATTTACTGTAACTTCGGTAGCGTTTTCAACAACATGATTGTTTGTAAGAATATACCCATCTGCTGTAATAATTACACCACTTCCGCCACCTTGCCTTTCGTGTGGCATATCATTTTTGAATGGAAAGAAAAACTCTAATCCTTGATGAGGATTTTCCTTTGATTTTGAAATTACAGTAATTTGAACTATTGATGGGGTAAGTTTTTCAGCGGTTTCTATAAAGGAATTGTTAAAATTTGATAATGGTTTATTCTCTGATATGTTTGGTGGTGTTTTACTTCCAATTTCAACTTGAGCAAAAGATGGTTGAACATATCCTAAACTTGAAACTAATACTGAACCAAATACCGCTCCAATAAATAATAAAGCTGCAATTCCTAAATAATTTTTTTTCATAATACACCTATATATTTTAATACATTTGTAAAGATTTTAATCCGTTATATTCATCAATATGATAAATAAGGAATTTTTCAAAAAAGACAATAATATTTTTTAATTCATCATTGCTATATGAACAATTTTTTTTTCTGTTGCTTAGACAAATTATCTTATTAAAAAGTTCCGAAGTAAATCTGTAGGTAATTATATGATCTTTCCCACACGAGCTGCACATAAATCCAAGTTCGTAATTATACAAAACTTCTTTCGATAAACT
>PCUD01000136.1 GCA_002786785.1 Ignavibacteriales bacterium CG18_big_fil_WC_8_21_14_2_50_31_20
AAGCAGAAATAAATGCTGAAAATGAAAATAAAGTAATCAGCTTTTATAATTACTCTGCACAAGATATTCCAAATACTTTTAATGCGAAATTTGATTTTGTTTGCTCGCTCGGTAATACTGTTGCAAATATTCCTCCAAAAGATATTTCTGATTCAATTAAAAGGTTTGCAGAACTTTTAAATAATAACGGAAAGGTACTCTTCCATATTTTGAATTACAAAAAAATAATTAGCGAAAATGAGCGCATTGTAAATATTAATAAAGGTGAACAAGAATATATAATTAGGTTTTATGACTATGAAAAAGATTTCATCAATTTTAATATTTTAAAATTTGATATTGAAAATCCTAAACAGAGGAAACTAATTTCAACAAAAGTTTATCCCCACACTTTAGAATTACTTTTAGTCTTATTAAAGCAAAATAATTTTAATAACGTTGAGGTTTACCAAGACTTAAAGAAAACTCCTTTTAATTCTGAAACTTCAAATGACATTTATTTTTTTGCTGAAAGGGGATAAAAGGTTAAAATGAAGTTGAGTTTTTGTCAACTTAAACAATTATAGTTAATTTATACAGAAGTTCTAAGTTCACTATCGATTCTTTCTTTTAATATTATCTTAATTAAAGATTGATATGGAACGTCTCTTTTATTTGCAATTGTTTTTATATCATTTAACAAAAATTCTGGTAATCGTAAAGAAATAGTTTTTGTGGATAGTCTTAAATTAGGAAAAGAAACTAAACTCGATTTCTCCCAATTTATATATTCTGTGGAATCATTATTCAACCAAAATTCTTTTTCTTCTTCTTCGGTCTTAAATTTAGGTATGTTTTTTAATCTCTTCATCGTATTTTCTTTTTTCTATTTTGTTCATATCTCTTGCAGAAATAGCTCTAATTAAGTTTTTTCTAATTATAAAGACAACAAATATTTTTCTATCTAATTCTGTTCTGCCTAACGCAAACCAACGTTTTTCTTTTTGTGTATGTTTAACATCATCTGCAATTATTAAAGGTTCATTGAAGAATATTTGCTCACATTCAATATGAGAGACTTGATGTTTTATCCAGTTTTTTTCAATGTTGCCTTCATCCCATTGGAATCCTTCAACATTTTCATAAATGTTTTTCATACGTATGTATATTACAAAGATATACTTAATTTTACAACAATAAAGTAAACATATAAAATATAATGGCAGAATTTCAATAATAGTTTCATGAACGATATAAAATCAATCTAAAATTAATTTAATCTCACCCAAAGTCTATGCACATTCTTTAGAATTGTTCATGGGCTGATCAAACAAAATAAATTCAATAAAGTTGAATTGTAGCCACAATATTTTGATAACTTTAAGTGGAATAACTAGCTATTTTATTCATTATGTCTCTTTCGTAAATTCTAAATACCAATTTCCATTTCCAAAATATGTTCCTTTTTTTATAATAAATACACGATATTCGTTACTCACTGCAGCATTTATTATTTCACGAAATTCAAACATGAATCCAACTCCTCTAATAATCTCTTGAGGTCCAATCCCAAATAGTTCAACACCTTTCAATACTTGTCCAGTTAGGTAAAGTTGCAATTTCGTGAATGTATTCAATTCTACATTAAATTTAAATTCACTTTCACCTTGATGAATATATGCTAATGCATCAACTATGTTTATTCTATTCATAATCAATTCCCTTATAAATTTTACAGTGTAACACTCCATATTTCCGGTAGTAAAAGCAGAACGAGGAACGTGTGGCACTTTTTCTGTAAATGTGTATGTGATTGTTAGTCATTATTTTTATGTAAATATTCAAGGATATTACCCATTAAATTATTTATTGAGCTATATCGTTCTTGGGGAGCCGATAAAATTTCTACTTCCGTTTGGATATACTCACCCTTAACCAATTCATCTCGGCAATTGTCAACAATTGCTTTTGCTGAACTTAATGCTGTTTCAATGTGGAATTGAAGTCCGATAACTTTAGTGCCTATTTGGAAGGCTTGATTCTTACAACCTTTGCTTTCTGCTATTGGAACTGCTCCTAATGGCAAACTAAACGTTTCACCATGCCAGTGAAAAACTTCTGTTTCCTCAGGAAACTGAAATACCGCATTTTTTGTTGATTTGGTAGCATGAATTGGAAACCAGCCAATTTCCTTTACCGAATTTGGAAATACCTCTCCACCCATTGAATTTGCAATAAGTTGAGCACCCAAGCAAATACCCAATATAGGTTTTCTTGCCTCGATAACACTTTTTATAAATTTCTTTTCATTTACAAGCCAAGGATACTCTTGCTCATCATTAACACTCATTGAGCCACCCATGACCACAAGCAAATCAATTTCTTCCACCTTGGGCAGTTCTGATGATTCATAAAATTGTGTGCTTGTTATTTCATAACCAGCATCACGAAGCCAAACTTCAATACTACCGAGACCTTCAAAAGGTACGTGTTGTAAGTAATGTGCTCGCATTTACTCTCCTCATTATGGACTTACTTTAAAGAATTTTATTTCCCAATAAACAAAATTGAAAACAAATCCCACCAAACTATTCCGCATAAAAACCTCTCTTCTGCATTTTTCCGAGAGTAACTTAGTTAAAAAGGTAAAAATCTCCAAACGGCTTAAACTATAAAAGATAAATAAAGAGTGCAGATATATTTGATAAAATAAAGGTTGAAAAAAGAAAGAAGGAAGTGGTAACAATTTGTCACCGTTTGAATTTACTTGCACAAGATGGTAAAATGCTAGAAAAGATGCAGAAATTTGGGCAGGTGTTATTCCATCCGATAATTATTTGCTTGCAGCTGAAGTGGAGAAAAAATTAAAATTGCAAAACACCAAAAAGACAAATAAAATTAAAGGGGAATAACTGGATGGCTACATTTTTAATTTAAGCAGAAGTCCTAAGTTCACTATCAATTCTTTCTTTTAATTAAAGATTGATAGGGAACATCTCTTTTATTTGCAATTGTTTTTATATCATTTAACAAAAATTCTGGCAATCTTAAAGATATAGTTTTTGTGGAAGGCTTCAGATTTGGGAAAGAAACTAAACTTGATTTTTCCCAATTTATATATTCTGTTGAATCATTGTTCAACCAAAATTCTTTTCCTTCTTCTTCGGTCTTAAATTTAGGTATGTTTTTTAATTTCTTCATCGTATTTCCTTTTTTCAATTTTGTTTAACATCACCTGCAATTATTAAATGCTCATTGAAGAATATTTGCTCAAATTCAATATGAGAGACTTGATGTTTTATCCGGTTTTTTTCAATGTTGCCTTCATCCCATTGGAATCCTTCAACATTTTCATATGTGTGAATATTACAAAGATATACTTAATTTTACAACAATTTATTTATCGCGAAGATAATGTCTTATGTTTTATAAGAATTAGACACCTAAAATTTGTTTGTTAAATACCTTGCATTACCGATATAAATAATTAGTTCAGTTTTATGTTTTGTCCATTACAGACTTACTTTTCCAAACTATAAGTGAAAAAATAATCCATGCAACTGATCTAAAAGTCATTGCACTAATGCTGTGATCTGAAATTACATCACTAAAGACTATAATTAACAATAGAAAAACAATAATATGCGCACTAGTAATAAAGTAAGTAAGTGGTTTATATTTTGCACTGTCTTTCCATATTAAAATTCCAGCTACTATTGAAACGAAACCCATAATTACATTATATGAAACTAGAACTGTAAAATATTGATATCCTGGATCGAATAGACCTAACAGAACTCTTGAGCCAGTTATCACAGCCATAATTCCTATAATTGCAGCAAGAACTGCAATTATTTTAATAAGTATTTTCATAATGCTTTCCTTTGTGTTTAATAATTTAATTATAAATATAATTTGGTGTAAGCTCTTAAAGATATATTTGATATATGTACATTCTTATATTCAGAGTAGATTCCAATTCTTTCATACAAGATAAAATCTGTACCCAGAGATAAGTTATCAAATATTTTATAACTTAACCCTAATTTGAACATACTAATAAATTCATCTCCATCTATTCCATTCATTATGTGAAGCCAAAACTGTTGATAAACGAAATTAAGGAATAATCTTTGTGAAAAGTTCAAATTGGAAAGTGCTTTAATTCCTAATCCAGGGCCCAAATTATAATCTTTACCTATAAATTTTGCATATGTTGAATTTGTCGCTCCAACAAATATTCCAGAAATACCAATCGAGTTGATAACATTAGAATTGGAGGAAAAATTGAATTTTGAGCTTAGTTCACCAGATAAACTGGATGCTGTAAATTTAAATATGTAATTAGAGTAGAGAATAAATTCCTTGGCTACACTAGCAAAGTTATTTTGGTTTGAAAAAAAATCAAATTTGGAATCCCACAAAACACCACTTCCAGAAATCCCAATTATTTTATCATTTGAAGAAGAACTTAATTCGCCACTAATTATAAAATAATCGAATGGAGATTTATGTTTAATTGTTGAGAATTTATTTCCATATTCCATGTCAAACTTTGTAAAAAGATATGTTGTATTTCTAGTTAACTTTCGTTCAGCAAAAAGACCATTTCCACCAAATGAAATTTGGATTTGAACTTGGTTCTTTTTTGGGTTTCCCCGATAGTTCCACATTTTGCCTTTAATAAGTCTATTTAATCCTTTCGTAGGATTAATCAAAGAGGCGATAAACTCTCTTGAAAATCTTTCAAACCCATAACTGCTTTCATCAATTATTAAATCTGAAACACGATGTGTAATTTCACCTAAAATAATTCCGCTTATAGTTGTGTTGAGAAGATCATTGTAGGAAGGACGTTCAATCTCCATCATATATTCCCACATTAAGCTGCCAGCTAATACATATGGTGCAGACTCCCAAAATGTTAATCCATTTGATCGTGCAGAATTGAAATATAAAGAACCGTGAAATGGATGAAGAAATTGATTCATAATAAAACTATCACCATCCCAGGTGAACCCGTATTTTATATTCTTTTTTATTGTTGAAAGGCTAATGTTAGCCCAATCTCGGTTTGTGAAATATTTGCTATTAGCCCAAACTAAAATATTTAAACCTACAACCTCTGTTGCAGCTAACCATGAATTTTTAACTTCATTCTTCGAAGAATAAGAGTTTGTGCTAAAATCTGTAATTACATTATTAGTATCTAAAGTAATAGTATTATTCTGACTAAAAACAAATATTGGAAATATAAGCATGATTATAAATAACTTCCTTTCCACCAATTTCAAAATAGAGATTTTTGATTTTACAATATGTGAGTTAATTTCACTATTCAACATTTAGCTTATACCATTCTTCAATATGCAAAAATTTTACAAAGATACATCTCTCGTTAATTCAATAGTTTTGGAAAATAGCCAGAAAGAAATTTCAATTTCTAAGTGATTATTGTCAATTAAATTACATTTTGGAGTTGTGATTTTACCAATTTGAGGTGCATAAAAAGTTCCTTCATCCCAAAGATTATTACCTTTGAATTTGAAATTATCCATCACCTTAATTCCGATTATGGTTCGCGTTGTTAAGCTATCAATTGGATTATTTTTATCCTTTAATGGCGAGCCATCTTTTTCAGTTTCCTTAAACCAAACGATTCTTCCATTAAAATTGTCATTCTCTTTATAAATTTTAATTTTCCCAGCATCATCGGGCATTAACCAAGTCCCAATTATTGCATCTGCGTTGTTGCTTTGTGCATTTGTAAAATTACTTACTGTTAGAATAAAGATAAGAATCAAAAATGCTTTATTTGTTTTTTCCATTTTGTCTTTTAGTTTGTTGAAAAGTAAAGCACAGATTGCTAATCTGTGCTACGGGAATTTTATTTTACACAGATTGCTAATCTGTGCTACGAAAAACGTAACTTTTAAAAATTGTAAATTATTTTTGCGTAAATCATATCGTTTTTGTCATACTGTCCAAATTGACCTTCGGAGCCAGTGAAAATATTAGCTCCAAATTGTAGATTTATTGCATCGGTATAATCATATAAAATTCGCGGTCTTATTAGTGAATCGTCAAATTCAAAATCATAATATGAGAATAGTTCAATATCTAAAGTTTCGTTGAACATAGAATAGCGGGCGAGGAAAGTAGCCATATTGCTGTATTCATCGTTAAACATTGGAGTTGGTCTAATTACAGTTTCGTAATCCAAAATTATTTTTTGAATAAACTGCAAACTTAAGTTAACGTCATAAAGTGTAAAATCAGTTCCAACCATATAATGAATGTAATCTTTTTCAATTACACCTTGATTTACTATGGGATTTGTGGTATTAAAGTATTTCCCAAAATAGTAAGCACCTTCACCGCGCAACACAAACGGTCCAATTGTTGTACTAAAACTTCCACCAGCGAGCGAAAGTCGTTTGTATTCTGGAGTAATAACTAGACTAATCATATCATAACTATCTCTCATAAATGAGCTAAACATAGTCGGGTCATCATCCCACATATAACCGCCCATAATTTCAAAATCGATAAGCGAAGTTAAAGCTGAATATTTTGCAAAAATTTCGCTGTTTTCCAATGAAGCATTTACTTTCTGCTTTGAATAATCAAAAGTTGGATTTAGTGGAAAATCTTGTTTTACAGCCCAAACAGAATTTGGGTTTGCAAACTCAGTTGGTGTAAAAATTGGCAGCCAAACGACTTCAAATGTGTTATCGCCAATGTAATAGTCAAACTTTGCACCTTCAACACCAATACGAATTTCATCAAACTCGGGCAGTAAAAACTGGAATAAATTTTTTGGAGAAACAATATCAGTTATAAAAACGCCATCTGCCTTTCCCCAAACAATTTGTTGCTTCCCAACTCGTAAATCGAAACTCCCAAAATATAAATCAAGATAAACTTCTCGAAAGTTAAAAGTTAAACTATCTGAATTATCGTGATAAAAAATTGGATTTATTTTAAAAGCAGAGTTCGCATAACTTTTTTCAATATTTAAATTGAATGTATTTTGCAGAATTACAAAATCATTTGAACCATTTCCTAAAAGCATTCCAGAGTAATTTCTAACATATCCAGAAAAATCTACACTTTGTGCAAATGAACTGTATGTAAATGCTAATAACATTGTTAAAAATATCTTTTTCATTTTTTCTTCCTTTTATAATAACTTATGTCATAAAACCGTAAAGGTTTCTAAAACGCATATAATTTGAAAATATTAAAATCTAAATTCATCAGTCATAAAACCAATTCTAAATATATCCCGAGATTTTGGGAAATATATGTTATAATAATCTTGACCATGATAGTATTGGACAAATAATCCAATGTCTTCTAAAAATGGAGGATGATAATAAAAAGTTAAGCTTGTAATAATTCTATTTAATGAAAAGAATTCCCAATTGTTAACATCGCCAAAGAGCCAAGTAAACTGTCCTTTTAATGAAAATTTAGCTTTCTCTTTTTGTCCTTCAGTTGTTTCATATGGGAGTTTGAAAATTGCAAATTGATTATTCCATCTATAGAAGCTGTAAAGTTTTCTCAATTCGATATCCGAAAATCTTTCTAGATGAATTTCTAAAGAGGAGCTAAAAAATTGGGCAGCCTTCAAATTAGTATCATAATATGTTTTTATAAGTCCAAATTCAAAATAATTTGTTGAGAAATTCCCAGAATGATAATTAATATTACTATTCTCCATATAAAAATCATCTTCTTGTCCGTTTGAATGGTGTGCAATTTTGCCAAAAATTGTAAAATTATTGATTGACAGTTCTTTTCCAATAGAATAATAGAAAGTAATATGAGGCATATAACTTGGAGTTCTGACGGGCAAAGACTCTTCGTTATACATGCGCAAAATAATTTGAGGTGTTACTACCGCCATCAACTTTGCATCTTTATTGCTTCTAATTATAAAATTAGGAATTAAGTTGCCTTCAAAAATAAGCGATTCTATATTTCCTAATCCTCCACCCAAAGTGAAATAACTATTTCCCTGATGAACTTCTGACACCAAGGTTAGGTCAAACTCATGTTTGTTTTCATAATTACTCTGAGAATAAAGGGAAAGATTAAATAACAGAATAAATAAAACAAGCATTTGCCATTTGCCATTTTTAGTTACACAATATTTTAATATGTTATTCATAATTATAGGTGAAAATTTAAATTGATTAAATTCCTCGTGTCATAATTCGTTCGGTGAATTTTCCATCTTCTATTCCCGAATTAATTTGAACATTTTTTAGCTCCATAATTGTCTTGTGGTCTTTTTGTTTGTTTTTCATTTCTGAATGAGTAATTATTAAAAAGCCATTAATATCTTCATATTTTTCAACAGTTAGCTCTTTTAGCAATTCTTTATCTTCATCATAAAATTCCTTTTTTAAGCCAATCCATTTATCTTTAATAATCCAAGTAATAGTTTTAGAATACATATAATCTTTATCAATTGGAGAGCTTTCAATAACATAACATTGTTCGTCATTTAGTTTTTCTTGTCTAATAATTTTATGCACATCTTGATTTGGTTTTCTATCGCCAAGATCATCGTATGTAAAGTCCGAGCCCATAAAATAATCGCTTTTGCTATCGCTCGAAATTCGTTTTGTTTTTTTCAAAGCTGGAAGATAAATCCATTGATCGTCATCTTTGCCTTCGTCATCATAACTCCAGCTCATAAAAGATGTATTTTTAACATCCGCAGGTGATTGGAAAAACATAATTTTCTTATCAACTTTGCCCAAATCTTTTGTGAATTGTTTAATTTCTCTAACACGTTCATTATTAGCAGAGTTGGTTAAAGTCATTGTTAAATCGGAAGTCATATCATCACCAACTTCGCGATTATAAACTTTTTCCACAATTTGTAAAGCTGTTAATTCTTGAGCAAAAGCCACAAAATTGGATAACAACAATAGTGTAATTAAAACCACTAATATTTTTGAAGTTTTCATTTTAATTTTCCTTTTTATTTTTGAAGTAAATATTTGATTTATTTAATAAAATTAGCATAATAGTAAGTGTTCCAACAAAGCTTGTGAACATATTTAATGAAACTAGTGCTCCAAGTTCTCTATTTGGAGGAAAAACGGAAAATAGCAGCACTAAAAAGCCAGCAATAACAACAATTGCATTGAACAATATTGCTCTTCCAGAATGTGAAAAAGTCTTTTGAGCTGTTAAAAGTTTGTCATTGTTTTGTGAATTTAATTTATATTGCTCCATAAAATGGATTGCATAGTCAATTCCAATTCCAATGGCAATGCTTGAAAGCAGCGCAGTAGTTGAATTAAGCGCAATATCTGTCCAGCCCATAATTCCAAAACTCAAAACTGCTGTAATTACAATTGGAACAGAGCCAATAAGCCCGAGATAAATATTTTTGAACATAAATGCTATAAGTCCAATAACAATAAAAAGAGATAAAATAAGACTTATAATTTGACCTTCAAGAATTAAATCTGTGAAAACGAGTCCTTTATAACCAGAACCAGCGTAGTTCATTTCAATTCCTAAATTTTTGAAATCGTCTTTGAACAATTCAATTTTGTCAATTGCAGCGTTTATAGTTTTTGAATTATCACTTTTTAATTGGAAGTTAATATTAAGTTTGTTGTATTTATAATTAACAACTTTCCAAAGATTTTCGGGGTCGCCTGACATTTCGTAAAGTAAAAGATACTGTGCAATTAAATTTTGATTATCTGGAATGCTGTTGAATGCTTCATCATCGGCATGCATAACTTTGTTCATTCGTTTAATATAATCAGTTAAAGTAAATGTGTTTCCGACAAGTTGAAGCGAATTATCAACATCATTTTGCATTTTATCGACTAATTTAAGCACTTCTGGATTTTTGAAAGCATCTTCGTTTTTGCTATCCAAAACCAAATTTAGTGTGGAAGTTCCTCCAAAATGTTCGTTTATGAAATTATCAGTTAAAACAATTTCGCTATCTTTTTCAAATTTGTCCAAAAAGCTGGAGTTAATCCAAACTTTGCCAATTCCAACAATAGCAATAGCCACTATAATTATTGTCGCAAAAATTGTAAGGCTTTTATATTTCAATATTTTTGTAGTAAGATTGTAAGCAAAGTGATTGCTGTTTTTGTTTTCTTTTTTAATCCTAACTTTAGGCAAACCAAGTAATAAAACGCCTACTGGAATTAAAAGTAAAGAAAAAACCATTGCAGCTAAAACACCAAAAGCTGTGAAAATTCCAAAATATTTTATTGGATAAACTTGTGAAGTTATAAGTGACAGAAATCCAACAGCAGTTGTAATTGAAGTCATTACAACAGGTTTCCACATTTTATTTAACATATCAAACACAGCTTCTTGCTTAGTTGCTTGTGGATTTTTATTAACAAAAAGTTGCAAATGACTGTAAAGATGAATTCCATCTGCAACGCCAATTGCAATTAACATTACGGGAATCATTGTTGAAACGGCATAAATTGGAACATTAAAAAGAGCCATTAAACCAAAAGCCCAAAGTGTGCTAAAAATAACTACAGAAAGAGTAAAAAATGTACTTCTTATGCTACGAAGAGTTAAATAAAGCACAATTATAATTACAAGTAAAACAATTGGAACCATTTTTTGCATATCTGCTGGACCTAAAAGAGCCATAGTTCCTTCAACGATTGGTCTTCCTGCAACATGTACTTTTATGTTTTCGGTTTCAGTATTTTTAGCCAATTCTAAAATATCATTATAAAATTCTTGTGTAAATACATCATCATTTAAAGCGGCAATAACAACGGAAACCGTTTCATCGTTAGAAACTAAGCGTCCAAAAACCATTTCGTTAGTAACAACTTTGTTGCGAAGCTCATCAAACTCTTCTTTAGTTTCTGGAACTGCTTTATAAAATGCTTTTACATCCATTCCATCTTCTGTTCCAACAATATTATCTGCGGTAAAAAGGGAAGTAACATCTGCTTTTTCAATTTGAGGCATTTTTTGGAATTCTTTGGTCAAATTCTTAATAATTTGGAGAGTCTCCGTGTTATAAATTCCGTTTTTATTTTCAACTGCAACTATAATTCCGTCTTTAATATTAAACCATTCTTCAGCTTGGTCGCTATAAACAAAAGCTGGATGATCTTTTGGCATATATTCGTCAAGATTGGTTTCCATTCTTGAATTTTCTGTCATTTTCATAAAAAGAAAAACAGAAATGATTATTGTTATCGCTAAAATCCAGTAAGGGTATTTTAGCACTTTTTTTAATATTTTGTTCATTTAGTTTATCCTTGTTAGTTAATACTCACTAACCTTTTAATTAAAAAAATTATTTTTTTATAATTTGCTCAATTGAATTCCAAAGAATTAAACCTTCATCTTGAAGATTAAACGAATAATTTGAAAGTCGCCATTTTGTAACAATCAATCTTAAAGCTCCAGTAATTATAAAAGCAAATTGTTCTGCTGGAACAGAATCAATAATTGTATTCAAATTTTGACCTTTTCTAATAATTTCGAGCATAATTTTTTGACTCGAATTCATTATTTCAAAAACTCTATCAGAAAGTAGGCGGTCGTTTCGGAATAATTCTTCAGAAAAAATTACAGAAGCAATTGCTGGATTTTTAGCAAAATATTTAAATCTCGATTCAAATATTGACTTTAATTTATCAATTGGATTAATACTATCATTTCCAATAGTGGCAAGAAAATTTTCTTTGTTTTCTGAAAAAAGGGATAATATGCCAACTAAAATTTGTTGTTTATTTTCAAAATGTCTATAAATTGCTGGTTCTGTCACATTTATGGAATTTGCTAAATTTTTGATTGTTAAACCTTGAATGCCTTTTTCGGCAATAAGTTTTATTGCTTCTTGTAATATTTCTGATTGTCTCGTTGTCATAATTTACATGTTAGTTAATAATCACTAACCTAATTTAATAAAAAAAAATCCATTGTCAAATAAAAAAATAGGGAGCATTCATTTTGAAAATAAATGCTCCCTTGTTGAGTTTACCAAGAACCTCTCTCTTTTGGAGAGTTAATTATTGTATCAAACAATTCTTGAGAAATAAATTGTGGTCCGTAAGTTCCACCATATTGCAAAACTCTTGAATAAAATGAACGTAAGTGATTTCGCGAGCCTTTTGTTAAATTATTGTAAACTAAAAGAATATCTTCACTTTCAATTTCGGCACTAAATTCCATTAAATCTTTAATATCCAAATCTTCAATTGTCGCGCCAACTTTAAGGGCTTCAAGAAGACTTACATTTCCAGCTTCTGTTAATTGTGTATATAAAGCCGCAAGATCTTGGTTTTGGAAAACTCCAATTTCATCAATTTCTACTGGATCTTTCAATTCATATTTATCCAAAAGCATTTTTATTGCGCTCATGTGTGTACTTTCACTTTTTGCAATATTGTTAAAAATTCGCAAACCATATTTTTCATAGAAGAAAAGATATACATCACGTGCTAATTTTTCTTCTTCACGCATAAAAATTAAGCCATTTTCGGCGGAGTCAGAAAGTTCAGTTTTAGGAAGGCTAGCAATTGCATCTTCAATTTGTTGAGCTTCAACATTAAGTGCAGAATCATCTGCCGCAACTATTGAACTGTCGCTTTTACAACCGACAAATGCTAATGCATACAATAATATTACAATTCCAAAATATTTCTTTTTCATGATATCTCCTTTTTGTTAAATAATTTGAACCAATTTACGCTACAACCGTGCCAAGTTGAATTTATTATAAAAATAAAGGATTCTTAGGAAAAGGGATTAATTATTCGAC
This sequence comes from Ignavibacteriales bacterium CG18_big_fil_WC_8_21_14_2_50_31_20, assembly GCA_002786785.1. Taxonomy (GTDB): domain Bacteria; phylum Bacteroidota; class Ignavibacteria; order Ignavibacteriales; family Melioribacteraceae; genus 1-14-2-50-31-20. The sequence goes on from PCUD01000136.1 coordinate 12,776, forward strand.
ATATAAGACGAAAAACTCGCCATGTTGAGATAAAGTGTCTTTTTAATTGCACCTAGTCTTTCAATACTAAAATTATAATTAAATCATATATTTTGTATATTTCACACTTAATTTAAGGCTGTCTAGGAGCATTAAGACTGTAAATCTTCAGACGGAAATGAATTTTTGAAATGCTTAACTTTGTGTAGTAAAAAGAAGCAAAGCCAGAATTATATCAAGATTACTTTTTTACTGCTGTCGAGGACTATTCCTCGACAGAAAAGCATGAGAAATAGAAGAAATATGCAATTAAGCAATAGAAACTAATAAATGGAAGAGAAATTTCGCAAGCAAAGCAAAAATGTCGAGGAATGGTTCTCGACAGCAATTTAACAATCCAACAATTTAACAATAAAACAATTTATCAGTTCAACAATTGAGAAGCATCCAAAATCGAATTATTAGTTAAATGTATTTAGAAAATCAAACAAATGTAGATGTTCAATTCCTTTATAGTTGCCAAGAGTAAAATTATCCAAAGAAACGACTATTTTTCTGTAATTATCCTTAATTTCCAAAAGATTTCCAAACTCACGTTCTCTAACGTTATCATCGGTTATTAAATATGCACACTGAATATAAACTATGGTTCCATCTTTTTCGCATATAAAATCAATTTCTTTAGAACCTAATTTCCCGACAAAAACTACATAATTATTTGTTTTTAGATGAATAAAAACAATATTTTCGAGCAATTGGTTAATGTGTGTTTGCTGATAACCAATAATTGAATTTTTTATTCCCCAATCTTCAAAATAGTACTTCTCTCCAACTTCAAAAACCTTTTTGCCGACTATATCTGATCTATTTACTTTATAAATCAAAAAAGCTTGACACAAATAATCTAAGTAAGTTAACACAACTTGCGGCGAAATATTTGTTTTTTGAGATTTTAGATAGTCGCTTATTTTTTTTGCCGAAAGAATATTTCCAACATTATTTGCCGCAAACTTTACTAAATTTTCGAGAAAATTAGTATTTCTGATATTAAAACGTGAGATAATATCTTTGTAAATAATAGTTGAATAGATATTTTTTAGATAATCAAAAACAATTTCTTCTTTAAGAGGAAGATTTTTAATAAAAGGGAGTCCGCCAAAAATTAAATACTTTTCCAAACTCGATTTATCATTAGGCAATTTATGAAAGAGTAAAAATTCGTTCCACGAAAGTCCAAAAACCTTTATTTCAATATATCTTCCGCTTAAATAAGACGCCAATTCTCCCGAAAGCAAATTTGCGTTACTGCCGGTGCAATATATATCAAAATTATCGTATGAATAAAAATGGCGGAGTGCTTTTTCAAATCCTTCAATATCTTGAATTTCATCAATAAAAACGTAGTTAGTCCTATCTATTTCCATTTTTTGTTCAATATATTCAATCAAATTGGAATAGTTTTTTATTTCGTCAAATTGATATTTTTCCTTATCCACAAAAACACAATTCGCATTTAAGTCCTTTTCTTTGATTAAATCAATTAATTGAAGTAGTAGGTAACTTTTTCCAACGCGTCTTTGTCCTACTAAAACTTTAATTAAATTCTTTCCTATAAAAGGCTCTACTTTATCTAAATAAAATTTTCGTTGTAAGTTTTCCATTAGATATTTTCCTTTAAGAATTATTTCAAATATAATAGAAATAATTGCTTAAAACAAAATATATTTCAAGTATAATTGAAATGTGTGATATACGTGTAATATTTTACAAATATGAAATTGATGAGCAGAAAGGAACGAAAATATTCGTTAATGTTTTCCATGTTGCAAAAAAGGAACGAAAATATTCGTTCCCTACATGTAATTGGAAAAATAATTAAACAATTAAAATTTCTAATTAATTATTTCTCATCCTTTGCTTCACAGTTTCCAGCAGTTGATTTATAACTTTTGAAATGCTTAACATTGTGTAGCAAAAGGAGTTAAAAACGGACAAATGAACAAGTTAACAAGTTAACAAATTACATAAACGATTTTACTTATGAAGATAGTAAACATACTTTTGAGAAAGTCTAAGTGGTGTTCGACAGTAGTAAAAAATTAAATTAAACGAAAAAGAGGCTTAATAATTTGAAAATTCATTTTTAAATTATTAAGCCTCTAGGATGATATTTCTTCTAACATTCTTCCTCCTTTTTTAAAAATTATTTAACCAGAATCATTTTTTTTGTTTCTATAAAATCACCAGCAGCAATCCTATAAAAATATGTTCCACTTGGTAAATTTGAAGCATTAAATTCTACCTCATAATTACCAATAGATTTCTCTTCATTAACCAGAGTTTCAATTTCTCTTCCAAGTATATCGTAAACTTTTAAAGTTACAAAACTATTTGTGGAGAGATTATAACCAATTTTAGTGCTTGGATTGAATGGATTTGGATAGTTTTGACTTAATACAAAGTCAGAAGGAATTTGTATTTTATCATTAGGTACATCTGTAGTTGGCCAGATATACTGAAATGGATCAACAAGAACTGTGTCTCCATTGTTGTAGACGAATCTTAGGTTGTTTACCTGAATTTTACCCTCAACATAGCAACTTTCTTCGCAATAAAAAGCAAAATCCATTACTATCATGTGAACGAACTCTTTGTAAATTAATGATGGTCGTTTAATCGTTTGCCAACCTAATGTATCTTTGGTGGGACCATAAGAACATACAACACTTCCAGACCCTGTCGTGTCTATTAGACCTATTACTATTGCTACTGATGAAACAGGGATGGTACTATTACTAATCTTAATATCAATAAGTACTTCATCAGGAAATGAATACTCGGGTTCTTTTAGCTTAAATTTACCAAATTAATTTTGTAAAACATAATAATCCCCGATTGGTTGAGATGCCCAACCAGCATTCTTAAATGTCATTACTGAGTCATCTGGTGTAGGACCTTCCTCTATCATCATCCCTGTGTTCACAGTATCTGTGATGCCCCATGCTCCACCATAACTCCACCCATTCACATTATACATACTGTATTGTGAAAATAGTGAGATAGGCAACAACATAAGGATTATTACCATAAATATTTTTGCACGTATCATTTTCGTTCTCCTTTTTTATTGGCAATAAACTATATTTGCTATTGTATACCAAATTTAAGCAATTTGTCAATGTCAAGAATTTTAAAATAATAAAAAACCTAATATTTTCGTTAGTTTATCCACAGTTTTTTTGAACTTATTTTTAACCAAAATATTATTATTAGATGTGGATGTATTGTAGCCAAATTAATTATCATTGTCAACATTTTTGTAAAACACCTAGTTCAATTTTACCCAGAATTTTGTAATATAATGACATTTAATGCCCTCAAAAACCATTATAATTCTCTAAAAAGTATCAATCGCATATATGTCGTATTATTTTTAGGTGTAGGCTTGAACTGTGGTTTGGGTTAATTGATACATTAAATGTTTTTAACTCGTTTCTCAAGCCAATCAAATATTACCTTAAAACTAAAATTGTGCTCAGACAAATTTCTCACATAAAAGTCATTTGCTTCTTCACTATCGCAAGAAATATAAAATCCATTTATTCTCAAAAAAACATCCGCCGCAAAAAAGGAAACTCTCTTGTTACCATCTAAAAAAGAATGATTCATTGCCAAACTTTCCATCAAAGCAGCAGCTTCCTCAATAATATTATTATAATAACCGACTTGAGGGCGCATGACTGAAGATTCAACTGAATTGATATCTCTAACGCCATGAATACCGCCAAATTCATCAATTAGTTCTTTATGTATCTATAATAAATCGGCAACTGATAGATATTTTCTCATTTGGCTAACAACTCACCAAGACGATAATTTTTTTTTACGCTTTCTTTTAGTTGAGAAATCACTTCTTTGCTAACTTTTGAAGTTTCCTTTTCTTCATCAGGAATTCGTAATTCAAAAGGCAAACCATTGTATTCCTCTATTAAACTGTAAAAAATATTTATAGCCTCAGAGTGATTTATACCAAGGCGAGATAGTATCTTTGCTACTCTTTCTTTTTTTTGGGGATTTATCATTGCTCTTACTGTTGCAGTTTTTTCCATTTTTTAACCAAAATATTATTATTAAATATGGCTGTATTATAGCCACATTAATTCTCATTGTCAATACTTTTGTAGCATAACGAAATTAGTCCACAAGAAAATGATCTTAATTAAAATAGCACCAATGTCCGCTTAGGATGAATCTTCGAAACCAAAAAAACATTTTCAAAGAATTTTAGTATATTTCACGGTTGTTTATAAAACTGGTATTAAAATTGGAAAATGAAAAAATAATAGTAACTTCAGCTTTGCCTTATGCAAACGGACCAATACATTTAGGGCATTTAAGCGGTGCATATTTGCCTGCGGATATTTTTGTTCGTTATAAAAGATTAACCAAATCCGATATAATTTATGTTTGCGGATCCGATGAACACGGAGTTCCAATAACAATTACAGCCGATAAAGAAAAATTAACTCCACAAGATATTATTAATAGATATCACGAAAGCAACAAAGCAGCATTTGCAAAATTTGGAATGAGTTTTGACATTTATTCAAGAACAAGCATTCCAACTCATCACCAAACTGCCCAAGATTTTTTCATGAGTTACAACAATCAAGGAATTCTTACAGAAAAGAAAACATTGCAATTTTATGATGAAAAAGCTGGAATGTTTTTACCAGATAGATATGTTGAAGGCACTTGTCCAAAATGTGGATATGATGAAGCGCGCAGTGATGAATGTGAAAAATGTGGTGATTTATATGACCCAAGTGAATTGATAAATCCTAAAAGTAAAATCTCTGGTGGAACTCCAGAATTAAAAGAAACTTCGCATTGGTACTTTCCGCTTGGCAAATATCAAGAACGCCTCGAAAAATATATAAATGAAGCAAACGAAAAGTTTAATTGGAAAGATAATGTTCTTAACTATTGTAAAGGCTGGTTTAAGGATGGATTAAAAGATCGCGCTGTTACCCGCGATTTAGATTGGGGCGTAAAAGTTCCTTTAGAAAATGCCAACGCAAAAGTGCTTTATGTGTGGTTTGAA
>PCUD01000057.1:0-3924 GCA_002786785.1 Ignavibacteriales bacterium CG18_big_fil_WC_8_21_14_2_50_31_20
TACTTAGTTTTCTAAAATCTTGTTTTTCCATTGTCAAATATACGAAAAATATATTATATGTTGCGGTTTATTTCCGACGGGTTAATATACAAGTATTCTTTTGTTTTGGTTAATTGGTCGGTTGGTATTTTTGTCTGCAATATTTGGTTGGTTAAAACTCAAATAGTAAAAATTAAGTTTTTTGGTTTTGATTGGAAAAAGCGAATCATTAATTATACATGTTTAACAGCCTCTTAGTTTATCTAAAAGAATATTTGCCTCTTTTGCTTCAGATATATCTAAATTTTTTAGAAATCCTTCAAATTCTGAATCATATTCATCAATTTGGGATAATAACTGCAATCCCTTTTTAGTTATTAAAACATTTACTTTGCGTCTATCCTCATTACAAATTTTTCTATCTATCAAACCTTTTGTGCGCAGTCTTTCTACTAATCGTGAAGCATCGGACATTTTATCCAACATTCTATCTTTTAATAATAAAATTGGTGCAGGGTTTGGATATTGCCCGCGTAATATTCTAAGAATATTATATTGAGCTGGAGTAACATCAAATTTTTTAAGAATTTCGTTATGCTTATTAATTAACCAGCCGTGAGTATATATAATATTCACGGCTAATTTATTATAATCGCTTTTAAATTTTGTTTGTTTTATTTCATCCTCAAGAAGCATTATTTTTCTTTTATTAGTTCAATTTTAATGTTTAAATCAACTTCTTTGCTAACAACTAAACCACCAGTTTCTAAAGCTGCATTCCACGTTAAACCATAAGTAAATCTATCAACTTCGCCAGAAACTTTGAACCCTGCACGAGTATTTCCCCAAGGGTCATTTATTGTTCCATTATATTTTACATCCAAAGTAACTTCTTTTGTAACCTCTTTAATTGTAAGATTTCCAACAAGTTTGTAATTTTTATCATCAACTTTTGTAAAAGAAGTACTAACAAAAGTTAAAGTTGGATATTTTTCGGCATCAAAAAAATCAGGAGATGCTAAATGTTTGTCACGTTTTTCGTTATCTGTAAATATTGAAGCAGTTTTTGCCTCAAAATTTATTTGAGCATTTTCAAAATTATCGCCAATTGTTACAATCGAACCAGTATAATCTTTAAAAAAGCCATCTGTTTCCGAAATTAACATGTGTGTAACACTAAAGCCAACTTCAGAATGTGCAAAGTCAAAGTTCCACTTTGTTTGTGCAAAAATTGTTGTACTTAATAAAGCAAAAGCAATTATTATTTTATTTATATTTTTCATTTTATTTCCTTTTTGTTTATTAAAAAAAATCACATCGTAAATATATGTTATAACATCTAATGTTGCAACACATATTTTTAAAAAATAAAAATATTTTTGTTGAAATTATTTGATACTTGGAAGAATCGATAAAATAGAATAATTTTTATACCATTAATAATAGTTATTCTTATTTTGCAAAATTAAAATTTGGGACAAAAATGAAATTAGATGGAAAATCACTAACTCTTGATTTAATTGAAAAATTTATTTCAGATGATGTAAAAGTAGAGCTTTCAGCAGATTCTAAAAAGCGTGTAAACAAAGCACGAGCACTTGTTGATAAATGGGTTGCAACCGACGAGGTGGTTTATGGAATTACAACCGGTTTTGGAGAATTTGCCAATGTAAAAATATCGCAAGAAAATATTGAGCAGCTTCAAGAGAATTTAATTATAAGCCATTCGGTTGGTGTTGGCGAGCCGCTCCCTCCTTTTATTGTAAAAATAATGATGCTTTTGCGAGTTAATGCATTGGCTCGTGGAAATTCTGGAATTAGACTTTCAACTTTGCAATTGTTAATTGATATGATTAATAATAATATCATTCCCGTAATTCCTTCGCAAGGTTCGGTTGGCTCAAGCGGTGATTTGGCACCACTTTCGCATCTTGTTCTTGCTATGATTGGAAAAGGAAATATTCAAATATTTAAGAAATTAAATTATCTGTCAGAAGAAAATCCTAAACCAATTCTTTCAAATATTGTTTTTAAAAAGTTTGGATTAGGGCCAGTAAAGCTATCGGCAAAGGAAGGGCTTGCTTTAATTAATGGAACACAAATGATGACTGCATTTGCAGCCTACATTTCAATTCAAGCTAAAAAGCTTTTAAAATATGCAGATATTTCTGGCTCTTTAAGTCACGAAGCTTTGCGTGGAACCGATAAAGCTTACGATAAACGAATTCACATGCTTCGTCCGTTTGAGGGACAAACAGCAACCGCAAGAAATATGCTTCGCTTAATTAGTGGAAGCCAAATTAGAACATCGCATTTAGAAAATGATAAACGAGTTCAGGATTCTTATTCAATCCGCTGCATTCCGCAAATTCACGGAGCTTCTAAAGATGCAGTTAATTATGTGTGCTCGCGTGTTGAAATAGAAATTAATTCTGTTAATGATAACCCTCTTGTTTTTCCAGAAGATGGCGACCATCTTGAAGGTGGTAATTTTCATGGACAGCCTATGGCTCTGGCAATGGATTTTATGGGAATTGCACTTTCTGAATTGGCAAATGTGGCAGAACGCAGAATTGAAAGATTAACAAATGGTTCATTAAGCGATTTACCGCGTTTCCTAACAAAAGAAGGTGGATTAAATTCTGGCTTTATGATTGCTCAATATACTGCTGCAAGTTTGGTTTCAGAAAACAAAGTGCTCGCTCACCCAGCCTCTGTAGATTCAATTCCAACTTCGGCTAATCAAGAAGATCACAACTCAATGGGCTCTATTGCTGCGCGTAAAGGATTTCAAATATTACAAAATGTTCAAAAAGTTATTGCTATTGAATTATTAACAGCTGCACAGGGTATCGAGTTTTTAAAACCGCTTAAATGTGGAAAAGGCACAAATGCAGCGTTTGCTGAAATTAGGAAACAAGTTCCTCCTTTAGAGGAAGATAGAATTATGCACATTGATATAAATAAAATTATAAATTTAGTGGTTGATGGTTCGCTACTTAAAAAAGTTGAAAAAGTCGTAGCCTTAGAATAAACAACAAATTATAGTAAATTGAAACCTTCAAGTTTTATCTATGATAAGAAATTGACTTTTTAAGGTTTGCTTTGTGAGTAAAATAACCTTGAAGGTTTTGTCTGTAGAGAAGGTTATTTACAAATTAAAACATAAGATTGAATTAGAAAAAGACACAAAGGATTATAATGAAAAAATTAAAATATTTACTGATACTCTTTGTTTCATCAACCATGTTTGCAAACATTAATATTATTGAAAAAAACGGATTAAAGTACTTTTCAGATGTGGTTGTTATAAAATTTAAGTCGGAACAATCTGTTTTAAATAAAGCAAGTTTGAGCAAAATTCTTTCAAAACAAATGGAACGTTTTGGAATTTCCGAAATAACAAAACATTTTAATACTAAAGAAAATTCAGAAGAAAACATATTAAATAATATTTTTCGATTAAAATTATCCTCGCCTTACAATCCAATCTATGTTGCTTCAAAACTTTCTAAATTAGCAGATGTTGAGTGGGCGGAGCCAGTTTATTTGCGTAAAATTTCTCATACACCAAACGACCCAAAGTTGAGCAGTCAATACGCAATAACAAAAGTGCAAGCTGAAGCTGCTTGGGATATTACCAAAGGAAATTCCAACATTATTATTGCAATCGTCGATTCTGGAGTTGATTGGAATCACGCTGATTTGGCGGCAAATATTTGGCAAAACAACGACCCAATTAATGGAATTGATGACGATCAAAATGGCTTTGTGGATGATATTAGAGGGTGGGATTTCGGCGGACTTAACGGAACGGCAGACAATAACCCAATTGAAGATTCGCCAACTCACGGAACCCACGTTGCTGGAATTGCCGCCGCAGTTACAAATAATTCACTTGGCGTTGCTGGACTTGGATACAATTTAACAATTATGCCAGTTAAA
>PCUD01000057.1:3942-14661 GCA_002786785.1 Ignavibacteriales bacterium CG18_big_fil_WC_8_21_14_2_50_31_20
TGGCGCAAATATTATAAATTGTAGTTGGGGCGGTTTTGGTTTTTCTAATGCTGAGCAAGTTGTAATTGATTATGCAATTAATAAAGGTTGTATAATTGTTTGTGCCGCCGGTAACGAGGGTATTAACGACGTAATTTTTCCAGCTGCTTACAATGGTGTTTTATCTGTTGGAAATACTGACCAAAACGACACAAAAAGTTTTTCATCAAACTTTGGAAAAGATTTAGATGTTTGTGCACCCGGAAGTGGAATTTACAGCACTTGGCAAGGTTCAACTTCGCCTTATACATATTTGAGTGGAACCTCAATGGCTTCACCGCTTGTTGCTGGACTTGCTGGATTGGTTATTGATAAATTTCCTAATTACACACCGCTTCAAATTGTTGAGCAAATTAGAGTTAATGCCGATAATATTGATGCTATTAATCCAACAAAAGTAAACTTACTTGGTTCAGGAAGAGTTAACGCATATAAAACAGTAACAAATGCAAACTCAAAATCTGTTAGAATTACTTCGTCAAAATTTGTTGAAACAAGCAATCCAGACGGACTTTTGATGCGTGGCGAAGAAGTGGCAATTAATATAAGTTTTGCAAATTATTTAAATCCACTTGCTTCCTTTAGTGCCGATTTATCAACAACAAGCAGCGAAGTAACAATTACAAATTCCCATTTTTCTGGTTCATCTTATGGAACTTTGGAAGAATTTAATAACAACAAAGAGCCGTTTAAGTTTTTAATTAACGAAAACTCCGCTGATGATAGGGAAATTCTTTTTAAGCTAACATATACCGATGGCAGTTATTCCGATTTTCAATTAATTTCGGTTAATATAAATCCCACTTACATTACTCAAGTTGGGAAAAATATTGCAATTACAATTACAAGCAAAGGAAATTTTGGATTTAACGATTATCCAAACAATCTTTCTGGTGACGGATTTTCGTTTATGCAGGGCGGAAACTTGCTTTTTGAAAGCGGCTTAATGTACGGTATTTCTTCCACTCGGCTTGTAAATTCTGTTAGGGGAGCAAATGCAGATTTGCAAGACAATGATTTTTCTCCAATTCACAACACTCAGCTAATTATTCCAGGCGCCACATCTGATGTTGATGGCTATTCAGTTTTTAATGACGATAAAGTTGGCACAACTAAATTAGGAATTGAAACCACTGTAAATTCTTATTCCTTTTCGGACGAAGGAAATGATAGTTATATCATACTAAAATATATGTTCAAAAATAATAGTGGTGTTGATTACTCCAATTTCTATTCTGGAATTTTCTTTGATTGGGATATTGACGAAACTACTTATGATGGAAATATTACAAAATACGATTTGCAAAATAATTTTGGCTATGTGCAACACGCTTCGGTAGAACAACCATTTATTGGAATGGCGCAATTAACAAATGCTTCAAATAATTTTTATGGAATTGCTAACGATGGTCTTGATGGTGGAATTGGGATTTATGATGGCTATACTGATGCATCTAAATGGCTAACTTTGACAAATGGATTGAACAAAACAAATGCTGGCCCTAACGATATTTCATGCGTAATTTCTGCTGGTCCGTTTAATATAAAAGCAGATTCAACACTTATTGTTGCATTTTCAATTAATGCTGCTTCTAATTTAGAAGCTTTGCAAAGTAGTGTTATAAATAGTAGAATTAAATATAATTCACTAATTACAGATATTTTGGAAAATAATAACCAATTGCCAACCGTTTTTAGTTTGGAACAAAACTATCCAAATCCGTTTAATCCAAGCACGACAATTAAATATTCAATTCCATCAATTAAAACTTCCCTCTTGGGGGGTGTTGGGGGTGGGTTTGTTACACTCAAAATTTATGACATTCTTGGATGTGAACTTGCAACGCTTGTTAATGAATATCAAAAATCTGGAAATTATGAAGTGAATTTTGATGCAACCCAACTTACTAGTGGTGTTTATTTTTACCGATTACAAAGTGGTAGTTTTGTGGATAGCAAAAAAATGATATTAATCAAATAGTATCAATATTTTTATGAGATTAGAATTACTTGATATAATTAACATAATTACAATTGCACCTCTTTTTTTGTATTCTGGGTTTTTGTTCTTTAGCAAAAAAGCTAATGCAAAAAGTAATAGGTTTTTATCATATTTTCTTTTCACAAACGGAGTTTATCTTCTTAACTTCCTATTTGTTCGATTAAGAGAGCAGATAGATTATAACCTGATATTTTTCTTCTATATAGGTAGTTCGTTCAGTTTTATTTTTGGACCCTCTCTTTTATTCTATACAAAATCAATTGCATATAAAAACTTTCGGTTACAAAAAAAAGATGTGGTTCATTTTATTCCATTTTTTCTATCATTATTATATTATTTCATGGGTCTTGAGGAATTTGGAATTGAATATTATGGAATTAAGTATTTTCAAATAATAATTTATTTTATACCAATCTTTAAAATTATTCAAGAATATAACTCTAGAATTAAAGATTATTTTTCAGCAATTGAAAGTTTAAACTTAAAAAGATTAGTTGTTATTTATGTCGTCTTTTTAATTCTTTGGGGAATTGATGTAAGCGATTATATTTCAATTGCTATTTTGGGGACAAGAAACTTTTTTGTTGGAACTTACTTAATATACACATCTCTAATAATAAATTTTGTTTTTGCTAATCTACTTCTAATTTTTAGCTTAACTCACTCTGAGAACCAAATAGAAAATGAAGAAAAAGCAACAAAATATAAAAATTCCAATTTAGATAACTCCCAGAAGAAAGAATATTCAATTAAGCTAAAAGATTTATTAGAACAAGAAAAAGTATTTCTCAAAAATGATTTAACATTAAATCATATATCATCAAAATTGGAAATTTCAACCCGTAATCTTTCACAGATAATTAATGAAATTTTTCAAAAAAACTTTTATGATTTAATTAATTTCTATCGAGTTGAAGAAGCTAAAAAAGCATTATTGACCCATGGAAAAAACAAGACTATTCTAGAAATAATATATGAAGTTGGCTTTAATTCAAAATCCGCATTTAATACAGCTTTTAGGAAAAATACTGGTTTGACTCCATCTGAATTCAAGCAAAAATTTGGGAAATAATCAACTATTTGGTTTTAATTCATCCAATAGGACGAATTAACAAATTTTTAGATTTAATTTACTTTCAATAAAAAAAAACACATGGAATAAAAATGAAAAAAGTTATATCTGTTTTTTTGATATTTTGGGCAAATAATATATTGGCTCAAACTCAAATAGACTCTTCAAATATTGTTTCTTTTACTTGTTTTGGAAATAAATACGAGATTATTAAAGTGCCTTTTGATTGGAAAACTGCTGCAAAAATTGCAAATGAAAGAGGTGGAATTTTGGCAGAAATCAATTCTCAAATTGAACAAGATTCTATCTTTTATTTTCTAAATAATGCTGAAATTGATATTACTAAAACTGTTTCAACTGGCGGCGGAGGGGCTTCGTATGTATGGATTGGAGGAACTGATCTTAACGAAGAGGGTAAATGGATGTGGGATGGTAATTACGACGGAATCGGAGAACAATTTTGGGAAGGAACAAAAACAGGTGTGCCAGTTAATGGATTGTTCAATAATTGGGGTAATGAACCTGATGATGTGGGAAATCAGGATGGAACAGGATTAGCAATTACTAATTGGCCCTATGGCATAGCCGGTCAATGGAATGATCTCCAAACTACAGCCGCACTCTATTCGGTTATTGAATATGATAATTCTACTTTTAAAACTGAAAATTTTGAGTTTTTATATCAAATAAATATGTTAAAATTTGATGCCGATTTTAAGTTTGCATACGATTCCATTAAAGTGGTTGTGGATGAAAAAGTTAATGAAACTTTCTTTGCTTTGTCAGAAAGTAGAATAATTATTGAAAGCTATTATTTTCCAAGCGAAACTAAAAATTGTCTTGCATACCTAAAGGCATATAAGGATACAAATATATCTCATTCTAATCCTGTTAATTTTGATGTTTATAATTTTGAGAATCCAATTCAATATTATTCAACGGATTTTGAAAATTTGCCAGCCAATGATTTTATGAGCAATAATTTTACAATAGGATTATCGGGTGGTTTCCGAAATAAGGCAATTCACTCACCACATAATTATGAAAATAATTATGACTATACCATAACACTAACAAAGCCAATTATTGTTGGTGGTTCAAACTCCCAAATTTTATATTCCGATGTTGCAATTGTACAACCAGATACTAGTATTTATCAAGATTATGTTATTATTGAAGGTTTAAAAAATAGTGAGCTATGGAAGCCATTAATTACAAAATATAACGCAAGTTTATATCCAGAATGGGATGCTGCTTGGACTTCTACGACATTATATAGAAATCTATATAAACGTCATATAATTGAACTTAACAATGCATTCAGTCCAGGTGATACTATTTTTATTCGCTTTAGACTACATTCAGATGATTCAACAAATGGTTGGGGATGGGTAATTGATAGTTTGCAAATACAGGAATTCCCTTTAAGTGTAACAAAAGATATTGCATTAATAAATAATTATAGTTTGGAACAAAATTATCCAAACCCGTTTAATCCAAGCACGACAATTAAATATTCAATTCCGCGTACCACAGAATACTATTCTGTGCTACAGACAACACTAAAAATTTTCGACATTCTTGGACGTGAACTTGCAACGCTTGTAAACAAACAGCAATCCGCTGGAAATTATCAAGTAATTTTTAATGCTCAAAATCTTCCTTCTGGAATTTATTTTTATCAATTAAAATCTGGTGAGTTTGTTGCAACAAAGAAATTAATTTTAATTAGGTGAAATTTGGGAACATAAAAAAATGTTGGGAATAGAATTTTAAATAATGTAAAATATGTTTGTAATTTAACAACAAAACAGGCGTTAGATTAAATGCTTATAAATCTTCGATTTGAATTATTGCAATATCATCCAAAATAATTGTGGTTAAAAGTTCGTCCTTTAAATTGTAAAGCATCGAAATTCTTTCTTCTTGATTACTAATTGCTTTAAATAAAATTTGCTCTGCTAAACGAATGTTTTGATATTTTACATAGTTAATGCTTTCTGCTCGCGAAAACAAATCAAGTAAAATTTGAAGAGCACCCTCATCCAAAGTGTAATTGTTGTTTTTAGCTAAATTTGCAGTTATAGAGAGCAATTCGCGAGGTGAATAGTCCTCAAATAGAAATATTTTATTAAATTTAATTTTAAAATTTTCATTTGATTGAGAAAGCAATTCCATTTCTTCACGAGTACCAGATATGATAATTGCTAATTTGCCAAAATATTTTTCGGTAAAATATGCAATGCTTTTAAATATCATTTCGCCAATATTCTCTTTTTCAAAAAGTGGTGAAGGATTTTCTATAAATAAAATTCCACCCATTGCTTTGTTTATGTAGCTTTCCATCTTATTTTGTGCCTGTTCACGGTTTGCAACTAAAAGCTCGCTGCCTTTAACCTCAATAACATTTGAAGTGTCTAAATAGTGAAGCTCGTTGTAAATTTGACATAAAAATTTAGCAATAGTGGACGTGCCGGAACCAGAATTGCCAATAAAAATTGCGTTCAAATTTTTACTAATTGACTTTAACCCACGTTCTGTTCGTAAGTTTCCAATTTGAAGTGCTTTAATTTGGTTAAATATTTGCTCCTTAATTGAATTATGCCCAATTAAGTTTTTCAAATCATTTAGCACGTCTTTAAGATTTGTGTTTTTTTGCGGTTCAAATTTCTTTGCAATGTGCTCTTTTTCTAAAAATTCAACTACGTCTTGAAGAATAATTAGGTTTTTATCTTCTTTGCTTAGTTCATCTGCAATTCTTAAAAGTTGTTTTTTTCTAATTTTTTCAACAAGAGTTCTAACAATACGTGCATTTCCAAAATGCTTATCACGTTTTGAATAAATAGTATTAAAATGAGCTTTTACTGCATTTTCAGCTTCGGGTGAAAACTTCAACTTCAATTTATTTAGACTAAAATTTGCAATTTTAAGTAATTCGTCTGGAGTGTAGTCTTCAAAAAGGAAAGTTTTGGTGAATCGCGATTTCATACCAGGGTTACTTGCAATAAAATCTTTCATTTCGTTAGTATAACCTGCAGCAATAACAAGAAATTTTCCTCTATCATCTTCCATTCTTTTAAGAAGTGTATCAACAGCTTCTTTTCCAAAATCGCTGCCGCTTTGGCTTGAGGTTAGAGCATAAGCTTCATCAATAAAAAGAGTACCACCCATTGCCGAGCCAACAATAAGTGTGGTTTTTTGAGCAGTTTCGCCAACATGCGAGCCTACTAAACCAGAGCGATCAACTTCAATTAATTGTCCATTTGGTAAAATTCCAAGTGCTGAATAAATGTTACTTAAAATACGAGCAACTGTGGTTTTCCCAGTACCGGGATTTCCAAGAAATAAAATGTGGTCGCTAAATTTATCCTTAACATTTACGCCTTGTTTAATAAAATATTTAACAAGTTTTACTAAATCGGCAACTTCTTTTTTAATTGATTTTAAGCCAAATAAATTATCCAACTCGCTTAATGCAACCGTTAATGCTTCTTGGTCAATAGGAAGTTGAACGTCAAAATTATCCTTTGATTGCAAAGTGTTTTTAATATCTTCCATTATAAAAGTTGAAAGAAGCTCTTTTGTCTTATCTTTTTCATCAATATTTACAAGGCGTTTGCTTATTTGAATTTTCAGTTTTTCAAATATTTGCATAATTAACCTGGCATTTCCAAAAGAAGCATCTCTTTTTCTATAAAGACGAGTAAACTCCTTCTTCAATTCATCTGCGGAATTATCTTCAATTTGATATTGCTCTTTTGTAATTGCATTTGTAAAAATTTGCGAAAGCTCATCGGGCGTATAATCATCAAATATAAATGTATGGTTAAACCGCGATTTTAATCCAGGATTTGATTGCACAAAATCATCCATTTCCTTTGGATATCCTGCAACAATAACTACAAACTCCCCTTTTTTATCCTCCATTCGTTTAAGAAGAATATCAATTGCCTCTTGTCCAAAATCCTGCCCGCTTCCACCTTTTTTTACAAGAGTGTAAGCCTCGTCAATAAACAGAATTCCACCCATTGCATCTTGAATTAATTTATCAGTTTTTTGAGCAGTTTCACCAACATATTGCCCAACAAGACTTGAGCGGTCAACTTCAATAACATGACCTTTTTCAACAATTCCCATTGCTCTAAAAATTTCGCCAAGTAAACGTGCAATTGTAGTTTTGCCAGTTCCGGGATTTCCTTTAAAAACGGCATTAATTGAAAAAGATTTGCCTTTATTAAGTCCTCTCTTTTCCCGCTCTTGTTGAAATTTTAGGTAATCAATAAATTCTTTAATTGCTAACTTTATACTTTGCAATCCAACAAAACCATGTAACTCTTCTAATAATTCTTCAAGAGGTCTGGCTGGAGGAAGTTCTGTAATGCTTGTGTTTTGAACTTCTTCGGTTGGTCTTTTGGGTTCACTTGGTTCGGATTTTTTAGTATTATTTTGCAATTCAATTTTTGAATCACCAATTTTAAACCATTTTTCGGCAACTTTAAAATTTTCGATATAAATATCAACTTTGCCCTGCCCAACCTTCCAGTTAGTTTCGGCAATTTGCGCAAAAATAACAGTATCCCAATCCATTGGAACAAGTAGTTTGAAATAATTTTGATAAACTTCAAAATCATTTACATACCAAATAGTGTGAGAATTATATTCGTTTTCGCTCTTTTCAAATAGAAGATTTTCAAAAATTATCTCTAATCCAACTTTAGATAAATCATTTATGCCAAGTTGGTCATAATAAGTTCTTTTACCTTTTGCTTCTTCCTCAGTTTGGTTAAATATTTTAAGAGAAAACACATCTGCTCTATTGTTTTCAAAGAAAACAGAATCTACTCTTTGTTTTTTATTTGTAAAACTATCTTTATCAGATTGTGTTTCGTAGTTGGTCTTTCTAATTGGTTCGTCTAAGTTTAGTTCTTTAAATTCAGAATCTAATTCCACCGAAATTTCTTCTTGTGCTCTTTTTTTCTTTAGTATTTTATCATAAATTATTTTGAATTGCTTGTTTCCACTTAATTTTTTCTCTAATGATTTTGCTTTTTCAATAGCAGGCTTAAATTGAAACGAGCGAAGTAAACCTTCCAAATTTATTAACTCGGCATCGTCGTGATATTCGCTTAGTTTTTTATTTTTAAGAATATAATTAGCAATAAGACTTACAAACCAAATGTCTTTGCTTTTTAGAGCGAGTGCAGTTTTATCAAAATATTTTTGAATTTCTTTTGTAGTTGGCTCTTTTTTGCCATTTTTAATTTCAAGAGCTAAAATTATTAAATCTTTTGCATTGGCAACGTCTTCTTTTAAGTCGGGATTTATTACAAAAGCTTTTTCAACTAAATTTAATGCTTTAAGCAGCTCACCTTTGCTTGCTTCTAAGCGGGCATATTGCAGATAAGAATTACCCAAAAATGTTTTCTGATTTTTAATTGAAACTGAAAAATCATCCGTTGCACCATCCAAAATGTTTAAACGTAACAAAATTTGAGCTCGCACCATTTTCGATTTTGTGCTACTTCCATTAAGCTGAAGCGATAAGTCGGCATATTCTAGTGCTTTAATAGGATATCCATTTTCGAGTAAAGCCCAAGCAAGAATTATTGCAGATTCACCATTATTTGGCTGATTTTTAAATATTTTTTTTGCATTAGATAAAGCTAATCTGCTTCTCCCATTCCAAAGATGATGGTATGTTTCGTCAAGCAATTTGTTGAAATCTATAAAGCTCAAATTTTATCCAAAATAATATAAATTGTCTTTCCTTTTTTGAAAGATAAAAAAAAAATCAGTCAATAATTATCGAAATTTAAGTGTGTAATTTAATTGTTTCTTTGTTAGGTTAAAATCAATATTTTAAAATGGTTTGCAAAATGAAAAATTTTTTGAAAGTTGATAATAAAACAACTCAATTATTTGGAATAAAATACCCAATAATTCAGGGTGGAATGGTTTGGGTTTCGGGATGGAAGTTAGCTTCGGCGGTTTCAAATAATGGTGGACTCGGGCTAATTGGTGCCGGTTCTATGAAGTCAGATTTACTTTGTGAACATATCAAAAAAAGTAAAAATGCAACAAAAAATCCTTTTGGAGTTAATATTCCTCTTCTTCGAAAAGATTCTGACGATTTGGTTAAAACTACAATTGATGAAGGTGTTAAAATTGTGTTTACTTCGGCTGGAAATCCCGCTAAATATATTAGTTTGCTAAAAGATAACAACATTAAAGTCGTTCACGTAGTTTCAAATCTTAAACAAGCATTAAAAGCCGAATCAGTTGGTTGCGATGCAATTGTAGCCGAAGGAGTTGAAGCTGGCGGGCATAATGGTGCCGATGAAATTCCATTAGCCAATTTAATAACTCAATTAGTAAACGAAATAAAAATTCCAATAATTGCTGCTGGAGGAATTGTTGATAAATTTGAAATTGAAAAAGCAATCTCACTTGGTGCTGCTGGAGTTCAAATAGGAACGTTATTTGCTGCTTCGATGGAATCTTCCGCCCATATTAATTATAAAGAAGCAATTGTTAAAGCTGGCGATATGGATACTGTATTATTCTTTAAAACAATTGGTTTAACAAGAGGAATTGTAAATCCATTTATTGAAAAAGCAATTGCTCTTGAAAAGCGAAATGCTTCAAAAGAAGAGCTATTTGAATTATTGAACACAAAAAGAGAAAAATTAGGAATTTTTGAGGGTGATTGCAACGAGGGAATTCTTGAAGCAGGAACAGGAGTAGGAAAGATTAATAAAATTAAATCGGTTGAGGAAATATTTAATGATTTAATAAGATAAAAAGTTAATCAAAACCCAAAATTAATTATCCACAACAAATCTATTTAAAATCATATCAAAAATATTATCCACAAAAAACCAACTGCACAATATTAGCCAGTATAATTTTTGTTTATTGCTCAAATGTAGGAAAAAGGCATATAATTATTGGCATATCAATTGAATAAGTCATTAAAAAAATCTTATGAGAGAATAATGGCTGAAACAAATAATGAAGTAAAGGTTGAAAAAGGATCATCACCAATTACTAAGATAATCCTTTTTGGAATTCCTGCATTTGTTGTACAACTTATATTAGTTTATTTTATTACCGCAAACATTTTGATGACTAAAGTTGGAACACAAAAAACAACAGAAGCAGGCACAACAGAAGAAGTAAAACCTGAAGGCGAAAAATCGGAAGGCAACAAAACTGGACAATTTATTTATGCTATTGATGAAATTATTGTAAATCCCGCCAACACAAATGGAAGACAATTATTGTTAACATCGTTGGCTTTTGATATGCCAAATGAAGTTTCTAAATCGGAATTGGAAAACAAGGATTTTTTGGTTAAAGATATGATTATTTCTGTTTTATCAGGTAAATCAGCAAAGTTTTTAAGCGATATTGAGCAACGAGACTCATTAAGGAATGAAATTCAGACCAAAATTGAAGGATTTCTTCCAGATGTAAAAATTAACAAAGTCTATTTTAGCAAATTTATTTTACAGTAAAATTATGGCAGAATTATTATCACAATCCGAAATTGATGCGTTACTGAATAATGTAAAAGACGGTGACACAGATGAGCAAATTGAAGCGA
>PCUD01000057.1:14686-32199 GCA_002786785.1 Ignavibacteriales bacterium CG18_big_fil_WC_8_21_14_2_50_31_20
TTTCTAAAAATCAACTTCGTACAATGAGAAACATTCACGAAAATTTTGCTGAAAGTTTCAGTTCATTTTTAGTTTCTAAACTACAGACAATTGTAAATATTAATATCATAAGTGTAGATCAAATTTACTATTCCGAATATGTGCTTTCTGTTTCAAATCCATCATTTGTTTATACTTTTGATATTGTTGATACTGATATTAAGGCAATTTTGGAAATTAGTCCAGAATTTGGAAGCACGCTTGTAGAACGTTTATTGGGTGGTTCTGGAAGTGGAAAAAAGAACAACGAAACTATAACAGCAATAGAAGAAAAAGTTATGGATGTTGTTGTTGATAGAATTATGTTGGACTTAAAAAAATCTTGGGCATCTTTTACAAATTATGAGTTTAAAGTTGATAAATTTGAGCCAAACATCGATTTTGCCCAAATTACAAGTCCAAACGAATCTGTTTTAATTATCTCATTTGAAGTGGTTCTTGACGAAAAACGTTTTATGATGAACTTCTGTTTTGCAACTTATGCCTTCGATTCTGTTATGGCAAAGTTAACATCGCAGTCACTTTCATCAATACGTCCATACAAATACAAAGGTACAACCGCTCAAGAAATAATTGCTCAAAACTTAAAGCTATCAGAAATTCCAGTAAAAGTTGAGTTCGGAAAATCTAAAATTACGTTTAATGAATTAAAAAACCTTACTGTTGGTGATATTATAAAGCTTGAAACCAGAATAGAAAATGAAAACATTATTAGTTTTGCTGGTAAACCACTTTATGCCGGCAGACCTGGAGTAATTAACAATAAAAAAGCAATTAAAATTACAAGAAAATTAATTTAAATTTTTATATATCAAGAGGAAACTATGAAAGATAATAATGATTTTGACCTAAATGATGATGATGAAATGCCTGCATTTTCAAATCCAGATGAAGCACCAAATAAATCCAAAGTATTAACAAATTTAGCCGATTTTGATGATTTGGATGAAACCCAATTTGGTGCTGAAAGTGTTAATGACTCTTTTGAATTTCTTCAAGACCTGGAAATGAATGTTTACATTGAGCTTGGCAGAACAAAAATGCCAATAAAGGACATTCTTGAATTAGAAAGAGGTTATGTTATTGAGCTTAACAAATTGGCAAGTGAACCAGTGGATATTTTTGTAAATAATAAAAAAATTGCTGAAGGCGAAGTAGTTGTTGTTGATAAACATTTTGGAATTAGAATTACAACTCTAAATAAAATGAATAATTTAAAAGAGATTTACTAAGTGAGTGTAGGTGAAGTTTTCACAGCTATATTGCCTATGATTTTAATTTTAGTGTTGCTTTATGCAGCACTAATTTTTGTTAGGCGAAGCGGTTTTTCAATGGGTAAAAACCAAAACAAATTATCGCAAATTAGAGTTATTTCAACTCAAGCATTAATGCACAAAAAATTTATTTCAATTGTAAAAGTTAAAGATTCATACTTAGTACTTGGGGTTGCCGAAAATTCAATAACCCTACTTAAAGAATTAGATAATATTGATGAAAATGATGATGAGTTAAAAAACGAATCAAAATCAAAATTTTCAGATGTGTTTAAACAAAATTTGGGACTAAAGTGAAGAAATATTTTTTCATAATTATAACAATTACTTTGGTTTTGCTTTCTGCAACAAATTCTTTTGCTCAAAGTAAACAAACAATTCCTTTTCCTAAAATAGGAATTGATATTGGAGCTGCAAGCACACCCGAAGATGTTTCAACCACACTTCAAATATTACTTTTGATGACTATTCTTTCTTTAGCGCCATCAATTTTAATAATGACGACTTCTTATTTAAGATTAATAATTGTGTTTCATTTTTTAAAAACAGCTCTTGGAACTCAATCGATGCCGCCAAGTCAATTGCTTGCTGGTATTGCTCTTTTCATTACATTTTTTATAATGGCTCCAACATTTACAAAAATTAACGATGAAGCCTTACAACCATTAATGAAAGGTGAAATGAAAATTGAAGAGGCTATGGATAAAGGGGTTGAGCCACTTCGTCTTTTTATGTTAAACAATGTTAGAGATGAAGATATTGCATTATTTATTGACATGGCAAAAATTGAACTTCCAGAAACAAGAGCTGATGTGCCTACTTATATTCTTCTTCCATCATTTGCTATTAGCGAGTTGCGTGCCGGTTTTATAATTGGCTTTTTTATTTTCATTCCATTTATTATGGTTGATATGATTATTGCAAGCATCCTGCTTTCTATGGGAATGATGATGATTCCACCAATGATGATATCCCTTCCATTTAAAATTTTACTTTTTATTCTTATTGATGGCTGGGGTTTAATTATTGGCTCAGTTATTAGGAGTTTTGGATAATGACAGAAGAATTAGTAATAGAAGTTTTAACCGAAGTGTTTTTTACTGTTTTCACAATTTTAACTCCAATTCTTGGAGTTTCTTTGGTTGTGGGTATTATTATTTCTGTTTTTCAAGCAGCTACTTCAATTCAAGAAATGACTTTAACGTTTGTTCCTAAAATAATTTTTACTGCTGTGGCAATAATTTTTCTTATTCCTTGGATGATTGAAAAAATGGTGAATATTACTCTTAAACTATTTTCAATATTAAGCACAGTAGTTTAAGTTATGAATATTTTAGTTACCGATTTCGTGCTTGTTTTATTGATCTTTATAAGAATTATATCTGCTTTTGCAGCAACACCTGTTTATAGTCATGCCAGCATTCCATCGCAAGTAAAAGTATTTCTTTCAATTGTTATTGCTTACATAATTTTCAGTATAACAAGCCCTGCAAATATTGCTGTAACCTTTAATGTTTGGTGGCTTTTTGCAATGGCAATTAAAGAAATTATTGTCGGCTTAATAATAGGATTTTCGTTAAATCTTGTTTTTTATGGATTTAACTTTGCGGGTACTTTTATTGGCTTTGATATGGGTTTGGCTATGGCGCAAGTTATGAATCCCGTGGAAGAAACAAACGGAAACGTAATAGGAGAAGTAATTTATTTTTTAGCGTTGATGATTTTTTTTATTATTAACGGACATCAATATGTAATAAGAGCATTAGCATTTTCTTTTCAAATAATTCCAATTGGTGAATTTAAAGCATCGGAGCAATTGTTTAATTTAATTATAAAATATTCATCTATGGTTTTTATTATTTCTATAAAAATAGCTGCACCAATTTTGGTGTCGTTTTTTTTAATTCATATTGCCGAAGGAATTTTAGCAAGAATGATTCCACAAATGCAGGTCTTTTTTGTTACTCAACCATTAAAAATTGGAATAGGTTTCCTCCTCTTAATAACTATACTTCCAGTTTATTTTTATGTAATAAAAAATTTATTGCAAGATTTTGAAGAGAAACTTTACACAATTGTGCAAGCAATGAGTTAGCACAAATAAATGAAATTTATATGAACCAATTAATTAAAAAATATTAATATTACTAATTCCATTTCTCTAATTAGGATTAAATAATGGCAGCTAATGAAGGTCAAGAAAAAACCGAAGACGCAACCTCGAAGAAGCTTTCTGATAGCAGAGAAGAAGGACAGGTTGCCAAAAGTCAGGAAATGAGTTCCTTTGCTGTTTTTAGTGGAGGGTTGTTTATCCTTTATATTTTTCAAGGATTTATTTCTGATCAAATTGGTGGAATGACCACATATATTTTTAATTCACTTGACCAATTAACTTTGAATGTTAATATTGTTCAACTTTATTTTTTAAAAGCTTTTGGATTTTTTACTTTAACAATGGCTCCTCTTTTGTTGGGTTTAATGGTTATTGGATTTGTCTCCAATGTTGGACAAATAGGATTAAAATTTTCACTTAAAGCTTTGAAACCTAAAGCAAGTAAATTTAATCCTCTATCTGGTATTAAAAGAATTTTCTTCTCATCCCGGTCACTTGTTGAAGTTTCAAAATCGTTAGCAAAGCTTTTTGTAATTGGCTTTTTTACATATAAAGTTTTGGACGATATGGTTAAAGAATCTACTCAACTTGTTGATAGATCAATAGTCGAAATAACTACATTTATGATTGATTCATCTATTACTTTAATTTGGAAGTTAGCCCTTGTCTTTGCTGTAATTGCTATTATAGATTTTATTTTTCAAAAGTATAAACATAAAAAAGATTTGAAAATGAGCAAGCAAGAAGTTAAAGATGAAGGAAAACAAACTGATGGAGATCCTGAAGTAAAAGCAAGAATTAAATCAATTCAATTTGAAACTGCACGTAAAAGAATGATGCAAGATGTGCCTAATGCAGATGTTGTAATAACAAATCCAACACACTTTGCAGTTGCTCTAAAATATGACCCAGAAAAATTTGCTGCACCTAAAGTTGTTG
The DNA here is from genome assembly GCA_002786785.1 of Ignavibacteriales bacterium CG18_big_fil_WC_8_21_14_2_50_31_20. Lineage (GTDB taxonomy): Bacteria > Bacteroidota > Ignavibacteria > Ignavibacteriales > Melioribacteraceae > 1-14-2-50-31-20. The sequence continues at coordinate 19,052 of PCUD01000057.1, forward strand.
CAAAAGGAATGGATACATTAGCACAAAGAATAAAACAAATTGCAGTCGAAAATGGTATTCCCTTGCATGAAGATGTCCAATTAGCAAGAGCTCTCTACAAGGTAGCGGATGTTGGCGATGAAATACCAGCAGAATTATTCCAAGCTGTTGCTCAAATTTTAGCTCAAATATTTAAAGCAAAAAGTTCAACAAAAGGTATTATTTAAATGCCAAACTTTGGAAAAAATAGCGATATAGTTTTAGCATTTGGTCTAATTTTTATGTTGGGTTTAATGTTAATTCCACTCCCTCCATATTTCTTAGATTTTTTCCTGGCTATCAATATTACTTTTGCAATTTTAGTTTTAATTGTATCGCTTTATATTCAGTCCCCGCTTGATATTTCGGTGTTTCCTGGACTTCTGCTTGTTTTAACATTATTCCGATTGGGCTTAAATATTAGCTCAACTCGTTTAATCTTAATTGACGGCTATGCAGGAGAAGTAATTGAATCGTTTGGCTCATTTGTGGTTAGTGGTAATTATGTTGTTGGATTTATCATTTTTATAATTCTTGTTATTATTCAATTTATTGTTATTGTTAAAGGCTCTGGGCGTATTTCGGAAGTTGCTGCCCGCTTTACTCTTGATGCCATGCCTGGAAAACAAATGGCAATAGATGCTGATTTAAATACTGGATTAATCTCAGAACCAGATGCTCGTAAAAGACGTGACCAAATATCACGCGAAGCTGAGTTTTATGGTGCAATGGATGGTGCAAGTAAGTTTGTTAAAGGTGATGCAATTGCTGGACTTTTAATTAATGGAATTAATATTATAGCAGGCTTCATAATTGGAATTGCAATGCGAGGAATGACTTTTAGTGATGCACTTTCCAATTATACTATGCTTACAATTGGTGATGGTTTGGTTTCACAAATACCTGCATTAATAATTTCTATTGCTGCTGGTCTGGTTGTAACACGTAGTGCTGCAGGTACAGCTTTGGATGTTCAAATTAAAACCCAGTTGCTAAATAATCCACGTGTCTTAGGAACTGTTTCAGGTGTAGTTATTTTGTTTTCATTTATTCCTGGAATGCCTACAATACCTTTTTTAATTATTGGAGTTGTGCTTGGAATAAGTACTTACTTTAAAAACAAAAAAGGTAATGAAGAAGTTGTTGAATCAGTTGAAGAAAGTAAAGAAGAAGAAGCAGAAGAAAATTTTGAAAAATATTTACAAGTTGACCCAATAGAAGTTGAAATTGGTTACGGACTTATTTCCCTTGTTGATGAAGATCAAGGCGGTGATCTATTTCAAAAAATTGCTGCAACGCGTAAGTTTATTGCCCTTGAGTATGGCGTTCTGATTCCCCCAGTTCGAGTTAGAGATAATCTTCAATTAGAGCCAAATAGTTATATAATAAAAATTAAGGGCAATCTTGTTTCAAGTGGAGTAATTCATACAGATAGATTTTTAGCAATGAACCCTGGTGAAGTTGAGGAAACTCTTAATGGAATAGAAACAACCGATCCTGCTTTTGGAATGCAAAGCTATTGGATTACAAAAGAAGAAAAGGACAAAGCAGATTTAATAGGTTATACAATAGTTGATGGAATCTCAGTACTTTCTACTCACTTGCAAGAAACATTAAAAAACAATTTTGACAAAATACTTTCTCGCCAGTCAGTTAAGCAGTTGTTGGAAAATCTTAAAAAGAACTATCCCGCTGTAATAAACGATATTGATGCCGATGCTTTGCCTCTTGGCACAATAGAAAAAGTATTACAAAATTTACTTAGAGAGTTTATCCCAATTAAAGATTTGGTACAAATTCTTGAAGCATTAATTGATTATTCCAAAGTAACAAAAAACATTGATGTTCTTACAGAATATGCCCGCCATTCAATAGGGGATACTATTGCAAGTATAGTAAAAGATGCAAACGGAATAATTCATGCAATGGTAATTGGCGAAAATCTAGAAACCCTATTTACATCAACATTGCAAAATCAAAAAGAAGCCACACTAACACTTGGACTTGACCCAGTTACCTTAAACAAAGTCAATACAAGTCTGCAAGCGGGTATTGAAAAGTTTTATTCATTTGGATATAACCCAGTGATAATAACATCAGCAACTATTCGCCCATATTTTTATAGATTAATTGCATCATCATTCCCAGATGTTATTGTGCTATCCTATTCGGAATTACCACCAAATGTAGAAATAGAATTTATTAGCAAATTGGAGATTGGACGTGAAAATTAAAAAATTTAGTGCCCCAACTTTAAAAGAAGCCACTGCTTCAATGAAAAAAGAACTTGGAAATGATGCGTTTATTTTAAGCACAAGGGTTATTAATAAAAAAACAGATTTTGGAATTCAAAAATATTTTGAAATTACCTCTGGGGTTGAAGAAGAACTAGATATGGTTTTGGAAGAAGTTATACCCCAAAACAAAAAAGCTGCTCCATCACTTACCGATGAACTGAGAGATTTGCAAAAAAGAGTTATTGGCAATGTAAACAAAAGCAATTTTAAAATAGATGAAAACATTGTTATTGCTCCTAAACCAAAAGGGAGAATACAAGTTACTTCCGACCAAATTAAAGAATATGTTGATAAACTAATTTATCAAGAAGTATCAAAACCAATTATTAAATTAATTGTAAACCAAATTAAAAAATCACTTGAATTTATTAACTCTTCCAATATTGAAGATTATGTTATTACAGCCCTATCTTCACTAATTCCTACAACTAATTTTGAAATAAAAAAAAGAGGTAAGCAAAAAATAGTAGCTGTTGTTGGACCCACAGGAGTTGGAAAAACTACATGCATTGCAAAGTTAGCTGCTATTTCAAAAATACTGAATAACCTAAAAATTGGAATTATATCTGTTGACACTTATAGACTTGGTGCAATTGATCAATTAAGAATTTTTTCAGAAGTGAGCAATATTGATATGCTGGTAGCTTACGAGCCAAGCGAAATGGCAGCCTTAATTAAAAAATTTAGTGATAAGGATTTAATATTTATTGATACCGCTGGTCGTGCGCAGCGAAATAGTAAGGAGCTTGAAAAAACGAAGGAATTTCTTGATGCAGTTAAAGTTGATGAAATATATCTTGCTCTTAGTGCAACAAACTCAACCAAAAATTTAATTGATGTTTCAAAAAAGTTTGAGCTATTTAATTATAGCGCAATTGTTGTTACTAAAATTGATGAGGGAGTAGTTTTTGGAAGTATTTTGAACGTAATTGTCAATTCACAAAAACCACTTATTTATTTAACCAATGGTCAGGTTATTCCAGATGATATAATTGCTGCAGATTCGGATTTTGTTGCAAAAATGGTTATAACTGGGAATATGTAGTAGTGATTGGTCAGGCAAAAAGATTATCAGAGCTATTAAGTTATGAGACTAAAAAAAATACTGCCTCTAATAAGACTATTGCTGTAACTTCTGGTAAGGGTGGTACAGGAAAATCATTTTTTATTTTAAATTTAGCATATCTGCTTTCTTCTGTGGGCAAAAGGGTTTTGTTGATAGACATGGATTCTAACCTTGCAAACATTGATGTTATGTTGAACATTACTTCAGAAAAAACTATAAGTGATTTTCTACAAAACAGAGTTCTATTAAAAGAACTTCCAACAAATATAAGACCAAATCTAGATGTAATATTTGGCGATTCTGGTAGGTTAAGTCTTCCAGAAAAACGCGCAGAAATAATTGATTATTTTGTTGCGAGTTTGGAAAAATTTGAAAACAATTATGATAAAATTTTAATTGATACTGGGGCTGGAGTTCAATGGGAAACTTTATATTTACTTTCAAAAATTGATTTTATTGCTCTTATAATTAATCCCGACCCAACATCTGTAATGGATGGATATGCACTTACAAAGTTATTGCTAAATGAATACGGCAAAAAAGAAATAGGCGTTGTTGTTAATAAATGCGATAACAAGGGAGAAGGTGAAACGTCATTTAAAAATATAAATACTGCCACAACTCATTTTCTTAAAACGAGCCTTAAATACTTGGGCACAATTAATTATGATAATGACGTTTACCGATCAATAAAGGAGCAAGTAATATTTTCTGAAGAATATCCGGGAAGTGAATTAGTAAACCAGATAAAAAATATTGCTTGCAATTCATTACTAAATAAAAGCAAAGTAATTTAGAATTCTATTTAATTTATTCCAGCCCAATCGCTATATCCGCTTGTATAATAGTTCCCAGTAGTTAAACTTTTCAAAACCGTTGTAGAAGCAGTGCGTTCATCGCCACCCCAATGGGTAATGGGTAAATTCATTTCTTGGTAATTTGACTGTTCGTGCAAAAGTAATTCTTGACCAGAACCGTTATCAACACCAAGTCTGTAACGGACCCAATGCAAATTAGGTATTTCCAACGTAAAGAAAACAAACTCACCTGGAGCAATTGTTTGATTCTTTTCAATTACGTTACCACTCCAATCACCAGATGGTGTTCCCGCATCACCAGCCTTTCCCATTGCTTGAACCATTATTGAGGTTATTGTGGCTACTGAAGCAGAATCATTAACAAATTTAACATAAAGTGTTTCTGTCTTTGTTTCTTCAACTGCTTTATCACAAGCCGATAGTGAAAAAAGAAATCCAACAAAAATTAAATGTAAAATTATGCTTGATTTGAAATAGGAGTTAAATATTTTCATTTTAACCTCGATATGAATTTAGAAATAATCTTTGTTAAAAAATATTCAGTTATCTTATGAAATTCAAATTTAAATAAGGCGTAAAACTATTATGTGAAGCAACTCACAATTCAATAAAAACTTAAACTGTATTTATAATATTTTGGTTGGGGAAAAATAAGCGACTTCAAGAATTGAGCTTTGAAGCCGCATTAAATATTAATCTATTATTGTAAAGCCAGTGTATTTTTGTAACGCTTTTGGAACAATAATTTTGCCTTCTGGAGTTTGGTAGTTCTCCATAATTGAAACCATTAAGCGACTTGTCGCAAGTCCAGAACCATTAAGTGTGTGAACAAATTCAGTTCCTTTGCTATCTTTGCTTTTAAATCTAATTTTGGCACGTCTTGCTTGGAAGCTTTCAAAATTGCTGCATGATGAAGCCTCGAGCCATTTTTTTTCTGCTGGAGACCAAGTTTCAATATCGAAACATTTTGCTGCCCCAAAACTTAAATCGCCTGTGCAGAGTTCTAAAATTCTATATGGGACTTGTAATTCGTGTAAAATATCTTCAACGTCGCTAACTAAATTATTTAATTCGTTGTAAGAAGTCTCTGGTTTAACAAATTTTACCATCTCCACTTTGTTGAATTGATGTACACGCAAAAAGCCTTTTGAATCTTTTCCGTATGACCCGGCTTCTCTTCTGAAACAAGGAGTGTAGCCAGTGTAATTAATTGGAAGTTGTTCTTCGCTTAAAATTTCATCGCGGTGCATATTTGTAATAGGAACTTCTGCTGTTGGAATTGCGTACAATTCATCTTTTTCAGCATAGTACATATCTTCTTGCATTTTAGGTAACTGTCCAGTTCCTTCCATTGATTCGCGATTTACAAAAAGTGGAGGCATAATTTCGGTATAGCCATGCTTATCTATGTGATAGTCAATCATAAAACTAATTAATGCTCTTTCTAAACGGGCACCTTTTCCAACATACACAGGAAATCCAGAACCTGTAATTTTTGCGCCGCGCTCAAAATCAAGAATATTTAATTTTTTACCAAGCTCAATATGGTCAAGAATTGGATCGTTATTTTCAAATGTAAATCCTTCTGGCAACCACTGTTTTGTTTCAACATTATCCGCGGCACTTTTACCAACTGGAACAGAAGAATGAGGAAGATTGGGTACCCACATCATCAAAGTGTTTAATTTATCTTCTACTATTCTAACTTCATCATCAAGATCTTTAATACTGTCAGCTACTTGTTTCATTTCTGCAATAATCAAATCTGCATTTTCACCAGCTTTTTTAAGTCTGCCAACTTCAGCAGAAACTTTATTCTTTTGAGCTTTTTGCTCCTCTACTTTTGTAAGAAGAGTTCTTTTTTTTACATCTAGTTCAAGAATTTCATCAACGTTTGTTTTGTCGTTTTTGTTTTCTATCCCAAGTTTTACAATTTCTGGATACTCTCTAATAAATTTAATGTCTAACATTTTTCAACTCCAATAATAAGTTACTGATTATCAACAATCAGTTTGTTATCTAACAACAATATTATAAATTTTATTTTTTATGTAAATCTCTTTTACTATCATTTTTCCATCAGTGTGATTTTTTACTTTATCATCACTCCAAGCTAATTCTTTTACTTTTGCTTCATCAGTATCAAGTGGTAAATCCAGTTTAGCTCTCACTTTTCCATTAACTTGAACAACAATTGTAACAGATTCCTGAACCAAAGCATTTTCATCAATATCATACCAAATGGGATTGTCATATAAACCCTTTTCATTTCCAAGCATTGACCAACATTCTTCTGCCATATGTGGAGCCAAAGGTCCAAGCATAACAGCAAATCTTTCCAAAGCAAAAAGTTTCATTTCGTTTGAACATTCCGAAAGCTCTTTCAATCCGTTGTTTAATTCCATCAACGAAGCAACCGCAGTATTAAAGCGGAAATTATCAATTTCATTTTCAAACTTTGCTAGTGTTTTATTTACCAATTGATAGATGCTTTTTTCAATTAATGAAAGTTTATCAATATCAAATTTAATTGGAGCAGATACAGTTTTGCTTAAATTTTCATTGTTTTCAAATAACGTGTAAGCACGTTGAACAAATCTATCAACGCCAACAATTCCTTTATCACTCCAATCGCCGCCAAGTTCGTAAGGACCCATAAACATCAAATACATTCTGAAAACATCTGAACCGTATTCCTCAATAAAGCTGCCAGGATTAACAACATTGCCTTTTGATTTACTCATCTTGGCACCGTTGTTTGTAATAGTTCCTTGATGTATCAAGCGTTTGAATGGTTCGTCCGAATTTACTAAACCAATATCTCGCAAAAATTTATGAATAAATCTAGCGTAAAGTAAGTGCATTGTAGCATGTTCTGCACCGCCAACATACATATCAACAGGAGTCCAATCATCGCCAAGTTTTGTATCAAACATTCCATCAGAAAATTTTGGATTTAAATAACGCAAGTAGTACCACGATGAATCCATAAAAGTATCCATTGTGTCAACATCGCGAGTTGCATGTCCACCACATTTTGGACAAGTTGTATTTACAAACTCAGTATTGCCAACAAGAGGCGAAGCACCATCGTGTTTAAAGTTAACATCATAAGGTAATTTAACGGGAAGTTGCTCTTCTGGAACTGTTACTTCGCCACATTTATCGCAATAGATAATTGGTATTGGAGTTCCCCAATATCTTTGACGCGAAATTAACCAATCGCGCAATCGGTAATTAATTTTCTTCTCACCATTGTTATTTTCAGAAAGCCAATCTGTAATTTTGGATTTTCCTTCAACTGAATCAGTTCCATTAAATTGAGCAGAATTAATCATTTTTCCAGAAGAAGTAAATGCTTCTGTTAATTCTGCTTCAGTATCTGTTCCTTCTTCAAGAATAACTTTTCGTATTGGTAATTTAAATTTTGCAGCAAATTCAAAGTCTCGCTCGTCGTGTGCTGGCACAGCCATAACAGAACCAGTTCCATAAGTTGCAAGTGCATAATCAGCAATCCAAATGGGAACTTGCTCGCCATTAACTGGATTAATTGCAAAAGCACCTGTAAAAACTCCAGTTTTTTCTTTTACTGTTGAAGTTCGTTCAATTTCGGAAAGTGATTTTATTGAATCGATGTATTTATCAACTTCAATTTTGCATTCGTTGGTTGTTAATTCTTGAACCAAATCAAGTTCTGGTGCAAGCACAACATAAGTAACACCAAATAACGTATCGGGACGAGTTGTAAAAACGCGTATTTCTTTATCATCGTGACCAACAACGCCAAACTTAACTTCAGTTCCAAAGCTTTTTCCAATCCAATTTTCTTGCATTGTTTTAGTTTTTTCGGGCCAATCAATAGTTTTTAATCCGTCCAAAAGTTCATCGGCGTAATTTGTTATTTTGAAAAACCACTGAGTTAAATTCTTTTTTTCAACCATTGTTTCACATCGTTCACATGCTCCATCGGAGCCAACCTGCTCATTTGCAAGCACTGTTTGACACGAAGGACACCAATTTACGGGTGCATTTTTTCTGTAAGCCAATCCTTTTTTATAAAGTTCAATAAAAAGCCACTGATTCCATTTATAATATTCAGGAACGCAAGTCATTAATTCTGCATCCCAATCGTACATGCAACCCATTGTTTTTAACTGTTCGCGAATGTCATCAATATTTTGAAATGTGCTGTCTTGCGGATGAATTCCAGTTTTGATAGCATAATTTTCCGCCGGAAGTCCGAAAGCATCATATCCCATTGGTTCAAAAACATTGTAGCCACGCAGTTTTTTATAACGCGCCCAGCTATCGGTTGGCGCGTAATTGTACCAATGTCCAATATGTAATTTTGAACCTGATGGATAAATAAACATTACAAGTGTGTATAATGCTTTTTCCAAATTGGTTAAATCTGTTTTGTAGGTTTTATTATCTTCCCACGTTTTTTGCCATTTTTTTTCAACTTCCGTAAAGGGATATTTCATAATTGCTAAATCCTTATTGCCAATTTTAATTTTTTAAAACAATTTATAAAAATAGCCAAATACGTGAGGTTAAGCAAGATAGCATAATTTCTTATTTAGCTAATACTTTGCGGATCCATATCAATAATTGGTTTAATATCGCTGAATTTTGATTTTTGATTAAATTCAATAAATGTTTCAAGCACTGCATTTCTAAGAAGTTTTCCGCTAGAATCAATTGATTTGGAACTTTTAATTAATATTTTGAATCTATATTTCCCTTTAAGTCGGGCAATCATTGCCGGCTGAGGAACAGAAATGGTGAGAGAGGCTTTTTTTGTAATTAAAATATTGTAAAAATCATTCAAAGCTCCACGAGCTTTTTGCTCACTTTCGTCTTTTGTTTCAACTGTGCAAATTCTTGTAAAAGGAGGATATCCTTTGTCCTCACGGAGTTTTATCTCGTTTATATAAAATCCATGATAATCATTTGCTAAAACTTTTTGCAAAACAAAATGGGATTTATTCTGAGTTTGAATTAAAACTTCACCTTCTGTTGTGCTTCTTCCAGCTCTTCCAGAAACTTGAGTTAGCAGTTGAAAAGTTCTTTCGTCTGCTCTAAAATCTGGAATCCACAAAGTTGTTTCGGCAGAAATTACACCAACTAAAGTAACGTTTGAAAAATCTAATCCTTTTGCAACAATTTGCGTTCCAACAAGAATTTGAGTTTCGCCACTTTTAAAACGGTTAAGAATCTCGCCAAGTTTTCCTTTTCTATTAAGAGTATCGGAATCAATCCGCTCAATTTTTACATCTGGAAAGTTGTAAATTAATTCATCTTCAACACGCTGAGTTCCTGTTCCAAAAAATTTTAGAGCTAAAGAACCGCACTTTGAACAAGCTTTTGGAACAGGTCTTGTATTTCCACAATAGTGGCACTGGAGTAAATTTTTATTTAAATGATGCACCATTGAAACCGAACAATTATCGCACATTTCAATTTCACCACAATCCTCGCAATAAATTTGTGTTGCAAACCCACGCCTGTTTTGGAGTATAATTACAGATTCTTTTTTTTGTAATCTATCGTTTATTTTATCAATTAATGTTTTTGAAAAAGCGCCATCCATTCTTTTCTGTTTTAGTTCAATTGTGAGATCAACTAACTTAACTTTTGGAAGTTTTGCGTTGTCAATTCTTTCTTTTAATTCCAACAAAACATATTTTTGATTTAATGCATTGTACATGCTTTCAATTGAAGGAGTTGCTGAGCCTAAAATTATTGGGGCATTATTCATTTGAGCTTTTACAACCGCGGCATCACGGGCATTATATTTTGGAATAATATCATGTTGCTTGTAACTTGCATCGTGTTCCTCGTCAATAATTATAACTCCAATATTATTTAATGGAGCAAAAAGTGCTGAACGAGGACCAATTACAACACGGTATTTTCCTTTCACAATTCCACGCCAAGCATCGTAGCGTTCGCCAAGCGACATTCGGCTGTGCATAACAGTTATTGAATCACCAAGTTCGTTATAAAAACGAGTCGTAATTTGTGGAGTAAGCGAAATTTCTGGAACAAGCACAATTGCATTCCGTCCGCTCTTCAATGCATTTCTAACCAACTCAATATATACTTGCGTTTTTCCGCTGCCAGTTACGCCGTGAAGCAAATATGGTTTAAAGGTTTTTGATTCAATATTTTTAGAAACCAACTCAATAATTGAACTTTGGTCAGTTGTTAGCTTAATGGTTTTTTTGTCCTCTTCATAAGTTTCAACAAATCTTCGTTCAACTTCTTTATAATAAATATCAATCAAATCCTTTTTAAATAGCGAATTAACAGACGATAAATTTGAGTTTGTTTTTTTCATTAGTTGAGCTAATGGAAATTCTTCTTTTGGCGAAGATAAAAGTTCAAGCAAGACCATCACTTGTTTTGTCGATTTTTTTTCAATCTCTGGCAACTCTGCATAAACGTCATCAACATTTTTGTTTAATCTTACGTGTTTTACTTTTTTAATTTTAACTTTAGCATCATCAATTTCGGTTAAAAGTGTTAAAGCTCCTTTTTTTTCAAGCGTATTTAATATGGAATAAATCGATTTTTTCTTTACTAATTTTTGCAAAAGAGTAATTGTATAAACTTCCTTTTGGCTAAGCAAATCCAAAATTTTTGCACGAGTTGAGGTTTTATTAGCTTCTTCTTTGAAAAGAGAAAAGCAAAAATCCATATCGGCAACAATTCTTTTTTTTGATTCAATATCTAAACCATAAGGCACAGAATTGCGTAGTGCTTCGCCGAGTGAGCTTATGTAATATTCGCTTACCCATTCGTAAAATTTCAATTCATTTTTGCCAAATGTTGGAACTAAGTCAAGTACATCGCGAATTGGTTTTACTTCGTATTTTGAATCCGCTTCGTCAGCTTCATTTATTAAATCAACAACGAAACCAGTTAGTGTACGTTTGCCAAATGGAACAACAACGCGAACGCCAATTACAATTAACTCTTCAAATTCATCCGGAATTGAATAAGTAAATGAATTACGGAACGGAAGCGGGAAAACTACTTTAGCGAACATGGCAAGTGGGAGATTTAAGATTCAAGATTTTAGATTTTAGATTCAAGATTTGAGATTTGAGATATGAGACGAAAGATTTGTGAATTGGAAAAATCATTTCATTTGTGCGAGTATAATAGTTTAAACGAAAATCGGGAGTCGAAAGTCGGAAGTGGAAAAGATTATTATTTAATATATTTAAAGCTATTTTCACAAAACCGCCGGCTCTGTTAGAATTAGTGTTTGATTTTGAACATCGAGTTCCGCGTTAATTCCAAAAGGAATTGTGTATTTATTTTCTACATGACCAAATGAAAGTCCATAAATTACAGGAATTCCCAAATCGTAAAGTTTGTCGTAAAGCACTTCTTGCAAAGAAAGCGACCTTTCGCCTTGAGCTGAGCCTACTTTTGAATCGCAATCGCTAAAAACTCCCAAAGCAATTCCAGAAACTTCTTCCAATTTGCCTGCTTGATAAAGGTGCGTTAGCATTCTATCAACTCTGTAAGGCTTTTCGTCAACTTCTTCGAGATAAAGAATTTTGTTTTTGTAATCAACATCATATTTTGTTCCAAGAAAAGTTACCGCAATGCTAAGATTTCCACCAACCAACTCGCCTTTAGCCTTTCCTTCTCTAATTACATAAGTTTTATAATCGCTTCCTTTTTCGCTATCATCTGCGGGAGTAAAAACAGTTTTAGCTTCTGGATTCATTACGGTTTTTACAAAATTGTTAACCGAAAATTCATTAAAAGTAGAAGTTGCAACTGGTCCGTGGAATGTAACCAATCCCGTTTGCGAATAAATTGCGTAATGCAAAGCCGTAATATCGCTATATCCGACAAGCACTTTTGGATTTGCTTTTATTGCGTCGTAATTTATTTGACGAAGAATTCTTGCAACGCCATAACCACCGCGGATGCAAAAAATTCCATCAACTTTGTCATTTTCAAACATGTGATTTAAATCTTTTGCGCGAACTTCGTCCTCACCAGCAAGATAGCCATATTTGGATTTTACATTTTCTGTGTAATATGTCTTAAATCCAAGCTTCTCAATATTTTCAATCGATTCTTGCAAAGCCTTTTCGGAAACATAACCAGCGGGAGCGATAAGCCCAATGGTATCGCCAATTTTCAAACGATTTGGCTTTATTTTTGCAATTTGTGTTTCAACTTTACTTTCTTTTGCTGAAATTTGGTTAATTCCTACCAACGAAATTGAGCCGGTAAGCAATGTGCTGTTTTTAATAAATTTTCTTCTGTTCATAATATTTTGTGTTTGCTAAATAATATAAATGCTCTTATTTTTAACTTCATTAAATTAAAAAATAAAAATACTAAAGGGAGAACTATAATGCAGAAATATCTTGTAATGTTTGCTTTTACAATTTTACTAAGTGCAAGTTTAATTGCAAAAGATGTAACAAAATACGGAAAAGAAATTACAGCAAAAGAAAAAGTAAAGGTTTCAGAAATATTAGAAAAACCCGAAAATTATGTTGGCAAAAAAGTACTTGTTGAAGGAACTGTACTTAATGTTTGCGAAAAAAGAGGTTGTTGGATTGAATTAGCAAGCGACAAAGAATTTGAATCAATTCGTGTAAAAGTTAATGATGGCGAAATTGTTTTTCCAATGGAAGCAAAGGGTCAAAAAGCATTAGTTGAAGGCGAACTTTATTCGTTTACTGTTGAAGTTGGCGAAAAAGAATGCTCAGGAAAGGATTGTAAAGATGAAGCAAAAGAAAAAAAGGAAGATTGCAAGTCTGAGAAAAAACATGTTAAAACAGTTTATCAAATACAAGGCATTGGCGCTGAAATTTAAATTTGTTTTTATATAATTTAAGATTTGAACCCAATTCATTTTTTGAATTGGGTTTTTTTATGCCCACACTGTAAACTAACGCAACTTTCCCC
>PCUD01000165.1:0-766 GCA_002786785.1 Ignavibacteriales bacterium CG18_big_fil_WC_8_21_14_2_50_31_20
AGCTGCAACTTCGGATGTTTGTGAACTTTGCTCTTGCGCTCCCGCTGCCATTTCTTCGGCACTTGATGATATTTGTGTGCTTGCACTTGCTGTGGCTTCAACTGCTTCACGGACTTGGTTAATCATGTTTTTTATATTTGAAACTGTTAGATTAAAGCCGTTAAATAATTTTGAAATATCGTCACCTTCTTTTTCAACTTTAACTTTTGCAGTTAAATCGCCAGATGAGAATTTTTCCATTTCAGCTAAAATTGTCTCGGTGCTTCTTGCTAAATAAATTTCTCTATTTTTCATTTCTGAAACATCTGCAACATATTCTAAAGCCCCTATTATTTTGCCATTTTTATCTTTTACTGGTGCTCCTGTGTACATAATAGAAATATCATTTCCATTTGGGTGTGCTTTAGTCTCTTCTGTTACAATTTCATCTTTTTTCATTGCTTGAGATAATGCACATTTGTCAGATTTGCAGTGGTCAGTTTTAAATTGATCATAGCATTTTTCACCAATTAAGGATTGCTGATTAGAGCCTACAACTTGTGCCCCAGCAGGATTCATATATTCGATATTAAATTCTTTATCAATAATCATTATAGGGGTTGGAATTGTTTCAAGGTAACCAATTTGAACGCTAATTTTTTCAATCATTAAGTTAAAAGTTTTAGCAAGAGTTCCAAATTCATCTTTTGATTGGATATTTGCTTCAACTGAATAATCACCTTCTGATACTTTATTTGCAACATTTGTAAGTTGCTTTAACGAATTA
>PCUD01000165.1:801-1544 GCA_002786785.1 Ignavibacteriales bacterium CG18_big_fil_WC_8_21_14_2_50_31_20
TCAATTTTTTGAACATCTTCTCGCAATATTTCAATATTTGCATTTATATCATTAACTAATTTTGCTGCAATTAAAAAATTCTTTTGATATTCATAAACCTTTGATTTCATTTGTGATTTAACCGCTTCAGTATATGGTGAACGTCCAATATTTGAGTTAAATTCAGTTATTGAATTATTAAATTGTGTAATATATTTTTCATTTTCACGCAAAAAGAAATCCTTTTCATGTCTTCTGCAGTATAGAAGATTTACAAGCAATGTTTTATTTTCAGTTCCAACTATTTGGGATTCTAATTCGTGAATGCTTGCACGAAGTTTTCCTTCTGCACCCGAATTTTCATTAAGACCTCTTTCTTTCAAAAGTGAAGCAATTTTGTGAAATGTTTCTTTATAACCTTCTACATATTTAACAATTGAACCAGCAGTTTCTTCATCCTTATATGGTTCAATTAAAGAATGCAGATTAGCTAACGCTAAATCTACTTTATCAATATAAATAAGATCTTTACGCACCAAAAAATCTTTTTCACTTCTTCTTGCTTCAAGCATTGATATGCCAATATTGCTGACATCGTCATTTTCCACCAATGAGTTTATTTCTTTTTCTTGGAATATTGTAAATACACCAATTAAAAAAAAGATTACACCAATTAGGGAATAGATTTTACCTTTTACCGATAAGTTTTCAATAAATTCCAATTTCATTTCACAGACTCCTTTTTACTTTTTAGCATTTAAAAT
>PCUD01000165.1:1617-5497 GCA_002786785.1 Ignavibacteriales bacterium CG18_big_fil_WC_8_21_14_2_50_31_20
CCATTTATGAGTCCAACTATATTTATTCCAAAACCCCAATAAAAATCTATTGCATTTATATTTCCGTTAGCAATTCCAAATCGTAAAAATGTAGATAGCCCTTGTAATGAATCACGAGATTCTGCCAAAATAAATTTTTCGGCTGAAAAATAGAAGCCATAATTGTCATTTCTCAAAAAAGGATTTCCGTCATTATCAATTTTTGTTAAATCCTCAAATTCGGATGTATAATACCATCCACCCGCACTATATTTTCCAAACCCTTCTTTAAATTCATTCCCATTATTAAATAATCCAATTTCAGAAGCTAAAAGAAGTCCATTATTTTTATCAAGAATTATTTGTGTACTGTTTGGGTTATTTGGGTTTCCAGAAACTCCATCGAAAGCACCAAATAAAAAGTATAAATTATTGTTTGGCATGTATTTTATTCTTGCTGTCAATGAAGCATTTGGGAAAATAGAAGGTCCATTATGACCCGATTGGGAAAACTCAGCACCAATTCCATGAGAAGGATTTATACAAATTCCTGAAGTTTCGCGAACATCGAACTCTGAGTTTAAGTCGTATAAGCCAACTAACAATGAAAATTTATTGTTAAAAAATTGTTGTTCAAGCCAAAATTGATAAAGTTTCCAAGTATTGTAAGTTGCAATATTTGAAATACCCTGAATGCTTCCAACTTTATCATTGGGAATTCCACCATTATTTCCTAAAAGATAAGCAAAAAGTGTTGCACCATTCCAATCAATAATTTTATTAAAATCAAAAGTTGTTTTAAAATCAAAATTATCAAGGTATGTTCCAGATGGTTTTATTCCACCAGATATGTTATTAAAATACTCACCCTTATAAACAAATTCAAAATCAATACCGTATTCACTAATTAAACTTCTTGTGCCATTCCAATTTCCCAATAAATATTCTTGAGCAGTTATTTGAGAGGAAATAGATAGCAAAAAAAATAATGCAACCTTAATAAAGCTTTGAATAGTCATAATTTTGATGTTTTTATTTTAAAATTTGAAATAAACTAAGCACTTATTCCTTTATCAAGAAGATTTTGGAACCTTTTGCATCTATATCAATTAAAAACGTACCATTATTATCGAGACTTTTTTATATTATTTTAGTTTAAATAATAAAGAAATTAAGATAATTTGTTGAATCTGGATAATGTAAGAAGATAAAAATTAAAAATTTAGAAAAAACAGTAATAATGTTTTCCTAATAAATATTTTGGGTTGACTTATCGTTTTATGTGGTTTGAAACCTTTTAATTTCGGAAGGTAATGTTAAAATGGAATATAAAAAAAATTAAGAAAAAAGTTTAAATTGTTGGTAAAAATAATAGTCAAATGTTTTTTTTATTCCTTCTCCCAAATAATTCCACGTCTTGCATCCCTTCTTTCCCTGTAAAGTTGACCAATTTCGGCTCCAACAAGAAAGACAATTGAGGCATAAAAAATCCAAAACATTACAACAGCAAAGAAAAGGAATGTTCCATAAAGTTGATTTAATGCTAAGAAACTTGTTACATAATATTCAAACATCAAACGTGCAGCTTCCCACAAAATTGTTGCCCATAATGCTGCTGCAAATGGAACCTTATAATTCATTTTTACATAGGGAATAAAAGTGTAAAAAAGATAAAACATAATAAACATTAAAATTAAGGAAATATATGGAATTAGAATATTAATAATTGTTCCTTTTGGCAATGGTGCTAATAATCTAATTTCTTTTGAAAATGCAATAAAATAATTTACTGTGGGCAGTATATAAGTTGAAAATAGGATAAAAACAAGAATTAAAACAACCATGCCAAAATCGCGCATTAAACCAACAAACGCTCCTTTGCTTTTATCAACTTTATATATTTTATTCAAAATTGTTCGCATACTGCTAAACAACCAAGTGGAAGTAAAAAAGAGACCCAATAAACCAATTCCTCCAGCAAGTGATTTATATTTAACAACTTCAGGAATTCTTGATAAAACAAAATGCTTCATATAATTAGCAGAATCGTGATAGGGAATTAGGCTATCAATAACAGTATTTACTTGCATTTCAATAGTTGCAACGTCTATTATACTTCCAAGCACAGAAAAAACAATTAAAACAAGTGGTATAACACTTAAAATTATAGAATATGCAATTCCCGCAGCAGACAAAAATAGATGGTTTTTTTCTAATCTTCTTAATGTTCCACCAATATAATAGTTCAAAAAAGAAAATATTAGCTTTAATTGTACTTTACTAACGTACTTGCAGATAATTCGCATCAACTTAAATTGGAGCAAAGACTTTATTTTTTTTATTTTTTTAGTCACTTATTATCTATTTTTTATAAAACCAACATGTAATATACCACTTTGCGATAATCTCTCCAACGTTTGTTTCGTCCAAAATTTATTAACTCTATACCCTTTAATTCTTTAGCTCTGGAATTTTAATTAATTTTGTGGATGAAGTGTAAGCACTAAAATATCCCAAAGCTTTGTTACTCCAGTTTGTTACTGGATTTGTTGGTGCAACTGATGTGCTACTTGGTCTTCCACCCGAAGTACTACTGGAAGCATTTACACTATTGGCTGTTTTATAAAAATCATACATCGCTTTATCAATCGATTGTAATTCCACCGTAATATTATCATTTATATTTAAATTTAGCTTTTCAGCATCTAATTGGATGCGTGCATCAATATCATTTCCATCGGTGAATTTGTCTTCGTAAACTATAAAGCCAGCTATAGCTTTGCTATTATGAGATATTTTAAATCTGCAATAGTTTGCAATATTTGGTTCATCCTTAAAATAAATATGCAAAATATATCTTCCTTTTCCATTTTCGCCTCCAGGTCTGTTTAATCCTTTTTCAATTGAAAGAGAATCAATTTCAACTTTATTTGGCATAGTTGATTGCGCATTATAAATGAAACCATTAATATTTACTTCAATGAAATATTTTGTAGATGGAGTTCCTTTTATTAAATCGGTTCTGTATTCACCAGGTAATGCTTCAATCATTGTTGCGTTTGCACCTTTTTCATTTGATAGAATAACTACTGCATTTGATACTCTTTCAAACTCGCTTTGCTTATAAAAATCACTAGATTTTGTAATTACCAAAGTGCTAACAGAGCTTGTGTCATTTATTTTTGCCTCCAAAACAATTGCTGGATTTGTGGAATTTAAATCGATTTGAATAACATCTTCACAGCTAAAAAGTAACAATGTCATTAATACTAATGTCATTGTTAAAATGCCATTTTTTACTGGACGAAGTAGCATTTTGTTAAAGATTGCCTCACCCATTTTTCTTAATATTTTTTTCGAAGATTGGTTGGGTTCGAAATAACTTTCTTTAGTTATATTTTTATTTGTGCTTATCATTTTATTTTTCCTAAAAACTAAAATTAAATGTTACTGAAGGTACAATTCCAAATAATGCTAAACGAACAGCTTCTGTATTTAATGGATTTGATTCACTTTCTTGAAAAGTTATTGTGTATGCATTTTTTCTGTTGTATGCATTAAATAGTGAAAACGTTAAACTCTTTTCCGAAGTATTACTTTTACTTAAAATCCAAGTTGCACCAACATCCAAACGATGATAATCTGGCATTCGATAACCATTTCGTTCTGTATATAAATTGAGAACATTTCCATCCACAATATACTTTCCACTAGGGAAAGTAACCGCATCGCCAGTATAGTACATCCAGTTTGCTGAGAGAGTCCATGTTTTGCTTAACTTATAAATTGCCGTAAGTGAAAAATCGTGAGTTCTATCCTGCCTTGCCGAAAAAGACTTTCCATTATTAATATTTGGAAATTCTCTATCTGTTTTTGAAAGAGTATAACTTATCCAACCAGT
>PCUD01000169.1:0-251 GCA_002786785.1 Ignavibacteriales bacterium CG18_big_fil_WC_8_21_14_2_50_31_20
AAAGATTAGTAATAAAGATATATTATATTTTTTATCTTGGCAAGAAAATTATGTTGTAATTACTTAAGCTTATTTCACTAATAAATACTAATTATAATAAAAATGACCAATAACTATAAATTATTGATCATAAATTTTAATTGAAAATATAAAATAAATTCCAAAGTGAAATCTATTGATAAAATCTTATTTAATTAGAATCATTTTTTTTGTGATTTGAGAAGATTCTCCTTTAAGAGTATATAAATATG
>PCUD01000169.1:260-17235 GCA_002786785.1 Ignavibacteriales bacterium CG18_big_fil_WC_8_21_14_2_50_31_20
GGTTTTTACTTTTTGACCTAGTAAGTCATATATTGATAAATTATATTCTGCACTCTTAATAACACTGAATGAAATGGTAGTTGTTGGATTAAAAGGATTTGGATAATTTTGATTTAGCTGGAAAGCGGTTGGTAATTCCATTTTATCGTTAATAGCTGTTACTTGAAGTGGAAGTTTGAAAATTGAGTATGTAATAACTCCGTTTGCATATATCCAAGAATTTGCAAAATAATAAGAATCATTTGCAGTTACAGAATACCGAGAAGTAATATCGTTCTTAATTCCTATGGAATCTGTTGTCAATTCAATCCATGTATTACCTTTATCGTTTGACGAAAAATATTTTCTTCCGCCAGTTAAAAAATCAGCAAAAGATGAAATTAACTGTGTGCCATTTGCTCCAATACTAATTGGCATGCTAAAAGCAGAAGGTATAAAATTGTTTTCCCATTCGTTAGAAACAGTATTAAATTTGAATATACCTGAAAAACCAGCTCCAATTCCCCAAATATCGGTTCCCAATTTATAAATTAAAGAAATAATTGTTGTTACATTTTTAGGAGCCCAACTTAAACCGGCATCTAACGAAAATATACACCCAACTCCTTGATCAGTGGCAAGATAAGTATTTTCAACAGCGGCAAAGGATAAAATTTGTGAAATACCTGAATAATTAATTTCTTGTTCATTCCATGTGCTTCCTTCATCGGTAGATTTATAAATTGATTTTCTATTTGAGACCGCAAAAAAATTATTTCCATCAGAGGTTAAACTTAAAATTGCCCCATTAGAAACTTCATCAATTTTAGATTTTTCTGTCCATGTAATTCCGTTATCTGTTGAAACAAAAATTGAGTAGTTTGTTTGACCAAGTACGCTCGGCATTACTGCATAAACATTATTTTTAAAACTAAAAATGTTTAGCACCAAATCCGTAGGAAAAGAGGATGAAATATCTGTCCATGTTGTTACATCATCTTCCAATCTTAAAGTTTTTGCTCCTAAATTTTGAAATAGAATATTATTATGAACAAAAAGTGATGCTCCATTAGACCATGTATTATTTGTATAAACATTTTCCCATTGAGAGAAAACATATCCTGTTAATATTAATGAAAAAAAAACAATTGAAATTATTTTATTCATAAATTCTCCTATTATTTTATTTGTAAATTATATGAAATCACTTTTAAAAAGTGTTTCAAAAAAATATTTTTTGTTTAATATAAAATGCAAAATAAGACCACTTATCTCAATACGACAAATGTCTTATTTGTTGGTTAAATAATATTATGCTTCAAAGCTTTTTTAACAGCTTTCATTTTATTATTTACATGAAGTTTTTTGTAGATATTTTCGATGTGTTTTCGAACAGTTGATGGGGAAATAAAAAGGTTTTCAGAAATTTCATTGTAATCTAAACCTTGGCTTAGCTGCTCAAGCACTTCTATTTCACGTTTTGACAGAGCAAAATCCTCTTTACTATTTTCAAGGGAAATACGATTTGGGTTTCGTAATAATTCCAATGATTTATATGCAATTATAGGTGACATTGGGGCTCCACCTTCTAAAGCCATAGTAATTCCATTTAATATTGTAATTGGCTTTTCATCTTTTAATAGATATCCAATTGCACCAGATTGAATTGATTTAAATATTTTTTCTTCATCATCAAAAATTGTTAATATTATTGTTTTTATTTGTGGATACTTTTGGCTTACTATTTCAGTAGTTAAAATTCCATCCATCTCTGGCATTTCAATATCCATTAAAATAATATCTATATTATGATTTTCTTCCAATTTTTTTAATAAATCGTTTCCATTTTTTCCACGAAATTTGAATTCAATTTGGTTATCAAATAGTTTTAATTTTTCTTCAAAAGATGTTGCTAAAAAATCGTTATCTTCAGCAATTGCAACTTTAATTTTCATATAATTCCAATAGTTTCTTTAAATCTAATATTAAGCCATTAAAAGTTCAATAAGCCGTTTGTCCTAATTAATTATTAAACTACAAAATACTTTTGTTCCATTATTATCACTTATAATTTCAAAATTTCCGCCAGCTTCTTTACATCTAAATTTCATATTATTAATTCCATTTCCCATGTTTGCTTTTAAAATATCAAACCCATTTCCATTATCTTCAATTGAAAGGATAAGTTTGTTATTAATCAGGGTAAATTTAATTTCTAATTTGCTGGCATTTGCATATTTAATAGTATTCTGAATTGCTTCTTGCACCACTCTAAATAAATTTAATGTTTGTGTTGAGGTTAGTGTAATTTCGGAAGATATATTATTATTTATTTGAATTTCGACAGCTGTAAAAATCTGCTTTTTTAGCTCGTTTAATTTTAACACAAGTTCGTGAAGTGAGCTTTCGCTTTTTTTCATTGCCCATATTGTTTGGCGCAGTTCATTCAAAGTATTTCTTCCAAAATTACTGAGGTTGTTCAATTTTGCCTTATTATTCTCATCTATGTTTAAATAAGAAAGATTATCAAGCGAGCTAATTATAAAAGTAAGTTGAGAGCCAATATTATCGTGCAATTCACGAGATATTCTTAATTTTTCGTCAGATATTTTATTTTCAAACTCAACTTTTGCTAATTGGTTTTTTAATTCCAATTCTTTTCTAATTTGTTTGTGTTTAAATTTTTGAAATCTATAAATGGCAATAATTCCAATTAAAAGTAATATCGAAAAAACTGTTGCAATTAGTATTTGGTCTCTTTGCTCCTTTAGTTTTAATTTAGATTCATATATTTCTTTGTCCTTTTTTTCAGATTCAAACTTTATTTCTAGTTCGGCTATTCTTTTATTTGTTTCTAAATTTAGAATACTATCCTGGTAATTTTTGTGGTGAACCAAATTGGAATATGCTCGCTTAAAATCCTTTCTTCTGTCATAAATCCCAGAAAGTTTTTCGTAATTATATTGAACCAAATTCTTATTGCCAATTAACTTGGCAAGTTCCAGACTTTCGTTATACTTATTAATTGCCAAACTGATATTTCCAACCTTTTCATAAAGCTCACCATAAATAACAGCATTTTCTGCTCGCCCATAATTACTTTTTTCTTGGGCTCGATATTTATCCGATTCTGCCATATATTCAAAAGCCTCTTTCATGTTTCCACGCATAGCAAACAAGCCTGCAAGATGATTTAATGTATAAGGTATTCCAATAGAATCTTTAGAAGCATATTTTAATTCTAATGACTTTTTATAGTAATAAAAAGCGCTATCCAAATCATTTGCCAGCTCTAATACAACTCCATAATTATCGTATATACCTCCTAACTCCTTAGTCATATTATTTTTTTCACCCAATTTTATAGCAAGCTGCATATAATATTTGGAACGTTTAAGATTAGTTGTTTTTAAGTGAAAGCCAAATAATCCATATTCTAATGCTAAATCTATTTCACTTTTTGTTTCTTCAAACAACTTAATTGCTTTTATAGCTGTCTCGCGATAATTATCATATTCGCTAATTGAAGAATATGCAAGTGCTAAATGGCTATATAATTTAGCAGTTTTTAATTTGGATTCTGTCTCTTCCGAAATTTCAATTGCATTGAGTAATGGATTTATTATTTTTCGAGGTTTTGATACAATAACATTATAAGGCAATTTAATAAGGGAATCAATTTTATTGATTTCAAACTGGGCGTTAGACTTTATATAGGTGAATAAAAGGATTATCAAAACATATATTAAATAATCATTTTTCATACTAAATAAAAAATAATAATAGATTAACTAAAAAAACAATAGTTCCTTCAAATAAAAAGCCCAATTATAAAATTGGGCTTTAATAATATTTATTCAACTGATCCCGAAATAATAGTAGATGCTGTACCATTTGGACCACTTACAGTAATAGATACAGTTGCAGTTGCTGGCTTTATTTCAGCAGCTTTTGAATCAGAAACAGCAAAACTAAACGATGTATTGCCAGTCTGTACGTCGGGCATTTTTACAGCAATATCACCAGAAACTTCGGCATCACCAGCAGTAGAAATTGAAACCGAATAATCATTTCCGGAGGCTAATGGGTTTCCATTTTCGTCCATTACTGTGAATGTGAACAATTGTGAACCACCATTTGTAATTGCAAACGTTAATGGTACAACTGTAATTTGTGGTGAACCAGAAAATAAAACCCGTGAATTAACCGAAATATTTGCATTATTTTCATCTATTGTATTAGCATGAACATAAAAGAAGCCTGGTCCATAAGTAGCATCGTTTGGTTGAGGGTTACCCGAATTAAATTTAACAGATGCTAAACCGAGTGGGTTGGTAAGACTTGAACCTTCAATAACACTTGCATCCGAATTAAAATAAACCACTGTGTTTGGACGAACTGGGTTTGTATATTTATCACCAACAAGAGCTGTAACAGTTCCCGTTAGCCCAATCTTATTTAAGTAAGGATAATTAAGTTTATCAGTACCAACTGAAAAATGAGCAAGATTTGGCATTCCACCATGAATTGCAATGTTTACAGGTTTTGAACTAACCAAATTACCATTAAAATTTACCTCGGCTATAACTTGAATAGCACCTGCAATAGTTCCACTAGTTAAATTAACAGTTACTTGTCCTTTCTCATTTGTTTTTACTACACTTGGTGCTAAAATTTCTCCTCCATTTGGCTGAGCACCAAATCTGAAACTAATATCAACAGCGTGAGCAATATCAATTGCCATTCCGCTTGAATCTTGAACTTCAAAAGTAATTTGAGCGGTTTCTGGTGAACCGCTTTCAGTAACACCAATTGCATTTAACGATTGAGACACAAGGAAAATAGAAGCAGGTTCGCCAGAAATTTGATCAATTTTTTCTTCAATTGAAAATGTGTTTTCTGAAATATCCGAAATATCATTTCTGTCAGCATCACTAACCTTAATTGCACATAAGTTAGAAATAATTCCAGGAACAGGTTCCCAAGTCCAACTTCCATCACTTGGAGTGTTAGCAATTAGTTCTTGCCAACTGCCACCATTATTGGATGAAAATTCTATTCTAACATTTTGCACATATTTTGAAGACCAGGTGATTGGTTTTCTTGAACCTTCGGTAATAATTTCTCCTCCATTTGGAGAAATTAAAGTAATTGTAGGTTGTGGTTTAATTTCAAAAATTGCATCACTAACATCAACAGGGAAACCATCAATGGCATCTTTTACTCTAACCAGAACAAAATTTGAAAATTCATTTGGAATATTCCAACTATATTGATTAGTTGTTCCACTAACAGAAGCAATTGCCTTCCACGAATTACCTTGATCAACAGAATATTCTATTTCAATATTTTCAATATTGTTAGATGTAAAACTAATATTTCTATATTCACCAGCAGCCCAAGATTCACCACCATTTGGACTTAAAATTGTAATCTCTTGAGTTTGGATACTAAATTGTTGACTGGTAGCAGTTGGGACATTATCAGAAGCTTCCTTAATACGTATGCTTACATTATTTGCTTTGTCATTTGGAACACTCCATGAATATGGACTTATATTAGCAACATTTGTAACAATATTTTTCCAAATATTTCCATCTACTGAATATTCGATAGTTATGTTACCAACATTATTGGAAGTCCATTCGATGTTATGCGAATCACCAACAAACCATTTTTCACCTCCACTTGGTGAGGTGATATTTATTACCTGAGGTATTGTTATTGGGTCATTAATTGAAAAAGTAGCATTTGAAATATCATTTATGTCTGATCTTGAAGCATCACTAATTCTTACTACTCCATGGCTTGTTTGATTAGAAGGAATAGGATTCCATTCATAAAAGCCAGGGTCCGTTGGTGTACTTGCAATTAAAGTTGACCAATCAGCACCGTTATTATGTGAATACTCTATTTTAATATTTTTTACATTCTCGGTTTTCCATTTAATA
This sequence comes from Ignavibacteriales bacterium CG18_big_fil_WC_8_21_14_2_50_31_20, assembly GCA_002786785.1. Classification (GTDB taxonomy): domain Bacteria; phylum Bacteroidota; class Ignavibacteria; order Ignavibacteriales; family Melioribacteraceae; genus 1-14-2-50-31-20. The sequence continues at coordinate 6,191 of PCUD01000169.1, forward strand.
TCAGTGCTTCCTCCAACGTTAAGTTGTTCACCACCGTTTGGATAAATAACTTCTACTGTGCCATCATTTGCTTTGTGAATGTTAAAATACGAATCACTCTCATCCTTAATATTAATATCGTTAGAAGCTATAACTTTAATTCTTGCTAAAGAGGAGGATGTATCAGGAGGTGTCCACATATATGCACCAGTAGATTTATAACTTTTAATAATTTCATGCCAAGTAGTAGTATTATCAATTGTAAAATATATATCAACGTTTTCAACACCGGCAGAAGTCCACTCAATTCTTGTTGGGATGCCAGAAATTACATCCTCACCACCATTTGGAGAAACTACTCGTAGTAATTTGTTTTTTGGATGTATTGAAAAAGATGCATCTGATAAGTCAAATATAGTACTATCAGTTGCATGTCTAATTCTAATTTTACATAAGTCCGACCTATCCTGAATATCTGGGACAACCCAATTAAAAAGCCCATTACTTGGAGCATCTGCCAAGATATTATCCCAAGTAGTTCCATTGTTCAAAGAATAATCGATAGCTATTCTTTCAACATTTTCTGAAGTCCAAGCTATTTCATAAGGTTCTCCAATTATCCAGTTTTCACCACCATTAGGTGTTAATAATTGCAAAGAATATGATGGCTGTCCTTTAACAGTAAACAACCCACTAAAATCAACTGGTTCATCAAACTCTGCATCACTAATACGTAATCTATATTCTGTAGAAGGAATTGTAAATCGAGTTTCAAAAACGCCAGCTGCACCAGGAGCATTTGTTACCAAATTAAACCACTGGTCATCAAAATGCAAAGCAGTTGGGTCGTAAATAGCATTTGTAGTAGTATACTCAATTTTAATTTTTTCAACGTTTTGAGCCTCCCATTCAATTTTATTTAAGTCCCCCGCAACCCAATTATCACCGCTATTTGGGTTAATAAGTTTAAGAGTCCCTGCTTGCTTAATTCTAAATGTAGCATTACTTTCATCATTAGGATTTCCATCCACTGCGTCACTAATCCTAATTTTAGCTTGAGTGGAATTTACATTAGGCACTGTCCAATCATACGAACCTGAACTTAGCAAATTATTTTCAACTAATGCCCAAGTTAATCCATTGTTGGAAGAATATTCAATTTTTACTTGAGTAACAGCGGAACTATTCCATGAAATATTCTTTGCAGTATTTGCTTCCCAAAATTCGCCACCATTAGGGGAAACAATTTCCAGGCTTTGAACTATCTGATTAGAGATAGATAGGTTAGATTCTGAAATATCAGATGGAATTCCATCGTTAGCATCACTAATTTTAATTTTAACTTGGTTTGAATTTACATCTGGAATATTTTCCCACGTATATGAACCAGAGCTTTCAACATTATTAGCTATCAACTTCCATTCGGCACCACCATTTATTGTATAATCAATTCTAATTTTTGCAACATTTGTTGAGTTCCAAGTAATATTTATACTAGACCCAGATTGCAATGTTTCACCACCATTTGGTGAAATTAAATTAATATTTGGTTCTGGGGAAATGGAAAACAATTCCGAACTCATATCGGAGGGGCTACCGTCACTTGCATCTGAAATCCGAACTCGACAGTTGGTTGCAGCTATGGCAGGAATTTGCTCCCATGAATAAAATCCATCACTTTGGGTTGATTCAACAATAGTGCTCCAATTAACTCCATTATCAATGGTATATTCAATTTTAACTAAGGAAACATCTTTTGAATTCCAAGATATAATTTGGGAAGTTCCTGATGCCCAAGTTTCTCCACCATTAGGCGCAGTTATGTTTATCTCTTGTGGTAATGAAGTAAAAATCGAAAAAGGTGCATCGTTAAAATCAAATGGAACACTATCTGCTGCATCACTAACTCTTATTAAGCATTGTGTCGAATTTACATTTGGGACTAAAGACCAAAAATATATACCATTATTTGGTGTGGTCTCTATAATTGTATTCCAGCTGGCACCTCCGTTAAAACTATATTCTATTTTTACGTCTTCAACTGACTCAATAGATTTAGGAGTTCCTAATAAAATATTTTTTGAATTATTATTTTTTAATAAAAGGTTATTAATAATTTTCTTGTTAGAATTTTTAATATTTAGTTTTTCTTTGGTGTATTTTAAATCTGCTCCACCAGGAGTGATATCTATTTTTGTATCCCATTTAATATATTGACCAGAACCTGACAACCATTCTTCTCCGCCATTTGGCAATGTTACAGTTAATAAATCTTCAGGTTCAATTGAAAATGTTCCATCACTTAAATCAGTTACTAAAACATCATTTGCATCAATTACTCTAACTTTCGCATTGGATGCTGGTGTATTTGGAAGTGGATACCAACTATAAAAACCAGTACTTGGAAAATTAGAAACAATACTAATCCAGTTTAAACCATTATCTAACGTATATTCTATATTTACAGAATCGACATTTATGCTTGTCCACTTTATTGCTTGATTACTATTGCCTTTCCATGATTCACCTCCGTTTGGTTGGCTAAGAGTAATTTTTTTTGAAGTACCTACAGCAATAGTAAAAAATCCTTCACTAATAGAATTTAGGGTGCTATCAGCAGTTGTAATTCTAACCCGTCCCTGTGTTGTTGGTGTATTTGGTATAGATGACCAAATATAACTTTGAGTATTATCTAAGTTTGCAGCTATTAAATTCCAATTAGCACCATTATTAATTGTATAGTCAATTAATAATTTTTGTGTTGTGTTACTCGTCCATTTTATATCAAAACTGGACGAAACGAAGAGAGTATCACCACTTTTCGGACTTGTAGTTACAAGAGTTTCTGTACCAGGATTAACAGGGTTTGTTTCATTTGCGTTATCCTTTAGTTGGCATGAAAACATAAGAACAATTAGAGAAATAATTGTAAACAAAATGACGAATTTTTTCATGATTTCCTCAAATTAAAATAATTTTTTCTTGATATTAAATATTTATAACAACTTTTTTATCTATCCATTTATAATGTAACAAATTACCGAAATGCTGAATGTTATTCAACTTAATTTATCATTAAGTATAACTATTACGATTTTCAAAAATTTAATTACACTTGCGATTAGAAAGTGTAATTAATTTATGAATCAAATATTATGCCTTATGTAAAATTGCTAAATTATTAGAAAATAATTGAAATGGTCATATTTTGAAGTAAAAGTTACAGATTTGAATTATAATTTTACCGAAAAGGAAGCATCCCCCCCCCAAAAATAGTAGGGGGGGGGTATTTTACTTTATTTGTTTTAAAAGTTCTTCAACAGCACGTTTTAATTGGGCATCGTTTCCGGTGGCTTTTGCATCTGGTGCATTTTCAACAATTATATCGGGAACCGCAGCAACTAAATCCATGTTGTTGTCATCTGTCTTTACAAACCAACCACGTGAAGGCATTCTAACAGTTGAACCATCAATTAATGATTTAGAACCAGTTGAAATTACAGCTCCAAAAGTTGGTACACCAACCAGAGTGCCTATTCCAAGATTTTTATAAGCGTGTGAAAATATTTCTGCATTTGAATAACTATTTTGATTACAAATTGCAATTGAAGGTTTCATCCAAGCTGCATATGGAAGTCTTTCTCCTGTTGGATAAAATTCTCTGAAATTTTTCTTTTCCTTTTCCAAATTTTTAGCAGCTCCGCGAGGAATTGTATATGCGTGTTGTTTGTAATTAAGAATTGTCATTAAATAATCGGTAGTCCAACCACCACCATTAAACCTAACATCAATTACAATTGCATCTTTTCCAGAACCAACAGCAGTAAACTCACGCTCAAAACGTTCAAAGCTTTCCATTCCCATTGCTTCAATATGTAAATATCCTATTTTACCATTTGACCATTTATCAACGAGTTTTCTGTTATTTTCAACCCAGTCATTATAAAGAAGGTCTCTAAGATTGGATGTTGGTCTAATAATAATTTCTATTTCATCACCACTTCTATTAATATTTAACAGAACTTTATCATCGACAGTATTAGTTAATAGAGAATAAAAATTAGTCTCATTATCTATTTTAGTTCCGTTAACATTGGTTATAACATCGCCAACCAATAATTTACTTTGCTCTCTGTCGGCAGGCGAATTAGGAACAACGTGTAAAACTTTTACTCCATTTTTAGCTGAACTTACCTCAACGCCTAATAGACCAGTCTTTTCTTTTTGAAGTTCTGTTGGGTCGTTTGCATATCTCATTCCCATGTGACTTGCATTTAATTCACCAAGCATAATATTATACATATCTTGGAAATCCTTTTGTGTAGAAGCTTTTAAACACATAGGTTTATATTTGTCTTTTAATTTATCCCAATTATTATTATGGAAATTAGGATCATAAAATCCATCTCTTAAAGCCCGCCAACTTTCTTCAAATATTTGATTTTGTTCCTCGGCAAAGTTTATTTCCATTTTTCCATTAAATGGCAAAGCTTCTTCTTTCCCGCTTTTAATATCAATTCGCGAAAGCTTTCCTTTTGTAACAAAGTAAATATATTTGGCATCTTTATCCAAAAAAAGAGCGTTGTGACTTTTGCCGCTTTTTGTAATTTCTTTAATATCCGTTCCGTCAAAATTGATGCTAAAAATATCGGTACCCATATTGGTTAAACTTTTGGCTGTAAAATAAATGGTTTTCCCATCCTTTGAAAAAAGTAGATTTGTCTCGTCGCCATTAAGAGAAGTTACTCTTTGTAAACGCTCGTGAATTTTATTAACATCAATTTTAATTGGTTTAACTTCAGTAGAATCGCTGCCTTTTTTCTTTTTGGAAGATTTTGGCTCTTCCTCCGTTTCCCAATCAGCTTTGGTTTTATCCCAATCTGATTTTTTCAACCAAGCAAACCAAATGTCTATATCGCTATTGCTACGTTGCGAAACAAATCCCAATTTTGATCCGTCCCTACTCCAAACTGGAGAATAGTCGCCTCTTGGATGCATACTAACATTCACTGGTTTAATGCTGTTGTCTACTGGATGAATAAATATTTCGTCATTAAATTCTAAATCACTTAGCGAATATGCAATCCATTTGCTATCTGGCGACCATGAAATCCCTTCCGGAGTTGCCCATCCATCTAATAAAACTGTTTTATTACTAAGCTCACCATCATTAGAAATATCAGCAGAAACAAGTTTTCCTCGCCCAATTTGGTAAACTATTTTTTTACTATCTGGCGAAACAATTGGGTTTGATTCATCCTCGTCACTTTTTGTTAAAGGATTAATTTTATGCTTCATGCTTTTGAAAATATTCGATTCCTTTTTATCCGAAGAAACAAGCGAATATAAATCATATTGTCCATCTCTATCTGAAGTGAAAATTAATGTTGAATCATTTAACCAAGTAACATTTTGATCTCGATAAGGATTATTTGTTAGATTAAAAGTTAAGCTTTTTTCTTTATCATTTTCAGATATAAAAATTTCGCCACGGACAATTTTTGCGGTGTATTTGCAATTTGGTGAAATGGAATATTCGGTTAACTCACCAGAAAAAGATTTGCTAACAATTGGGTCAAATCTATAATCAGAATCTATTTTTATCTCTACTTTTTGTGGATTTCCACTGCCAATTTTCATTGTATAAATATCAGTTCCAACTTCCATTGCCAAAGTTGACCCATCTTTGCTGATATTAAAGTATCGCGTTCCATTATCATTAAAATTTGTTATTTGTGAAACTTCTTTTGTTGCGTTTCCATTTGCATCAATTCCAACTTTATGGATATTATATTTACCACTACGCGCACTTACAAAATAAAGAGTATTATCGTTTGCCCAACGAGGATAAATATCTTGAACTTCATTATTGGTAATTTGAGTAAACTGCTTTGATTCTGTGTTAAAAAGCCAAATTTCAAAATCGGCTGAGCCTTTATATTTTTCTCTTTCAACTCTGCCCCAACCACGAGCAAATGCAATATATTTACCATTTGGTGATTGAGTTGCCATGTTTCCAACGGCATCTAAAACACGATTTGGAGTTCCACCATTTATTGAAACTCTGCTCAATTCACTATCCCATTCAATTTGTTGAAATAGTCTATTTGTAGAAAAAATTAAATTATCGTCTGAAGTAAAATCTGTAATAACATCATTTGCTGAATGATATGTTAATCTTTTTGGAAACCCACCATCTTTTGGCATTAAAAAAACATCATAATTCCCATATCTGTTACTTGAGAATGCAATACTGTTGTCGTCATTACTCCAGAAGGGCCAACCTTCATAAGCTTCGTGGATAGTTAGTCTTGTAGCTTTTCCTCCATTTGTTGAAACTGACCATATATCACCTTGAAACGAAAATGCAAGCTGTGAACCGTTATTGTTTAGAGCGGGATATCTTACAAAATTGGAATTATTTGCAAACATGGTTAATGAAATAATTAATGTTAAAAGAATTGTTAACGTTTTTTTTCCGTTCATAACTTAGCCTTATTTTATTTATTAATTACTTTAATTTTGGACGTTTAATAGACATTTAAGTTTATAAATAATCTTCTTGCTCAAATATTTTTTTGTAACTAAGATACAAATAATTTGGATAGTTTTTATACACGAGCTATAAAAATGAACGAAAACTTGCATTTTTCATAAATGATATTATTTTATAGGGTTACAAGCAATTAACCTGGATAATGCAATAGGATTAAAATAAACAATTTTAGAAAAAGAATAATCAATATAGAAGCGAACTTGCCCCGACTAACTCGGTCTTAGCGTTTGTACCCAAAAAATTAAGTGAACAATAGTACAAACGCTAAGAGCGAGTTAGTCGAATATGCATTAATGCTTTTCTAATGCATATTTGGGGATTAACAATTTTAGCTTAGAATTGTTGCGTTTTAAGTAATCTTGTCCAAATTCTACGCAACAAAAAATATAAATGATAAAATTATTTTTTTAGGAACAATGCTTACAAACTTTGTAATTAAACAAATTATATAGGAGATTCTGTGAATATTATAGATATTATTATTTTCATAGTTTACTTTGCCACAATGTTGGGAGTTGGTGTTTATTTTTATAAAAAAAACGAAAATGTTGAAGACTATTATGTTGGTGGGCGATCGCTCAACAGCTGGCATATTGGTCTTTCTGTTGTTGCAACAGATGTTGGAGGTGGTTTTTCAATTGGTTTAGGCGGACTTGGATTTATGATTGGTATTGCAGGCTCGTGGATGCTTTTTACAGGACTAATTGGTGCCTGGTTTAGTGCCGTTATTTTAATTCCAAAAATATTTAGACTTTCTGCAAAGCATAAATTTTTTACTTTCCCTCAAATTTTCGAACATTTCTATAATAAAAAAGTAGCTTTAATTGCTGGTATTATCTCAGCAATAGGTTATATAGGATTTACAAGTTCACAACTTTTAGCAGGTGCAAAATTGGCTTCGGCTACATTTGTTGAAATAGATTTAATGACTGCATTAGTAATTATGGGAGTTATTGCGGTTATTTATACTGGAATTGGTGGCTTAAAAGCTGTGATTTATACTGATACAGTTCAGTGGATAATACTTATGGTTGGTTTAGTACTTATTGGTATTCCAATTTCTTATTTTGCAATTGGTGGCTTTGATGTAATTATGGCTACTATTGGATCTGAATTTCTTTCAATGGGCAATGTTAGCTGGCAGATGCTTGTAAATTGGGCTGTTACTATTATTCCAATCTGGTTTGTTGGTATGACTCTTTATCAAAGAATTTATGCATCAAAAAGTGAAAAACAAGCAAAGAAGGCTTGGTTTATTGCTGGTTTATTTGAGTGGCCAATTATGGCTTTTATGGGTGTTACACTTGGTATGTTTTCGCGCGTTGCTTATAAAAACAATATGTTTGCCGATCTTGGCTACGCATTTGGAACAGCAATTGACCCCGAAATGGGATTGCCAATTTTGTTAAATACCGTCTTGCCAGTTGGGTTAATGGGGCTTATGCTTTCTGCCTATTTTTCGGCTGTGCTCTCAACTGCTGATAGTTGCTTAATGGCAGCTTCCGGAAATGTTCAAATAGATATTTTAAGTAAGTATTTTAATTTTAAAGATAATTCTAAATCACAATTGCTAATTTCACAAATTATTACAATTACAATTGGTATTTTATCGTTATTATTAGCATCTTATATGACTAATGTTCTAGAATTGATGCTTTACTCATATGCCTTTATGGTTTCAGGTTTGTTTATTCCTATTTTGGTTGCATTATATGGAAAACGACCTGATTCTCTTGCAGCAATGTTTGCAATGATTTCTGGCGGAACAACAACGGTTGTTTTAGTTATTTCTAATATTCATTTACCTTTCGATTTGGATGCAAACATATTTGGAATAAGCACTTCAGCAATAGTTTATTACATTGTACACAAAATAAAATTTTCAAAAAAAAACGAGAGGAAATAATGTTACAGATAATTAAAATTAATAATGAGAATGAGTTTGGTGAAATAACAAGAGATGATTTTGTTGATTTTTTATTCAAACATCTCGATCGTTTTGGCGACCCTAAAAAAGATATTCAAAAATGTTTGAATTACGCATTCTCCAAAGAGAAATCAGAAGGTGGTTTTGCTCTTGCTGCATTTTATGAAAACAAATTGGTGGGTGCTTTAATTATGAATAAAACTGGAATGGGAGATTATATTCCCGATTGGATTTTAGTCTATGTTGCTGTTGATGCTAAATACAGAGGCAAAGGTTTTGGAAAACAAATAATTGAAAAGGCTTTTAAGCTGTGTGATGGAAGAATTAAACTTCACGTTGAATATGATAATCCTGCAAAAAGATTATATGAACGACTGGGTTTTACTTCAAAATATGCAGAAATGCGATATGAAAACAAAAAGATTATTTAATAGAATAATACTAAAAATATAAAATATTTCTAAAATAATAAGATAAGAAAATGGCAGAATTACAAATAAATATAAATGAGATAAGAAATAATATTAAAAAGCTTAGCTCATATTTAAAAAAGAATAATATTAAATGGAGCCTTATTACAAAGGTTTTTTCGGGTGATAAAGATTTTATGAAAAAAATACTTACCCCCGATATTGTAAAAGATATTCATTCAGTGGGCGATTCTCGTTTATCGAGTTTGAAAAATCTAAAAGAAATTAATCCAGAATTAATTACTATTTATATTAAACCGCCGCCTCTTCAATATATAGATGATGTTGTAAAATATGCAGATATTTCGTTAAACTCATCATACAAAACTATTATTGCTCTCGATAAAGCTGCAAAAAAACAAAATAAAATTCACAAGATTATTGTAATGATTGAACTTGGCGAATTGAGAGAAGGCATAAACAGAGAGGATTTATCTGATTTTTACGAAAGCATTTTTAGGCTTAATAATATTAAGGTTGTAGGACTTGGTAGTAATCTTGGTTGCATGTATGGCATTGAGCCAACATATGATAAATTGCTTCAGCTTTGTCTATACAAAGAACTAATTGAAGCAAAATATAATTCCAAATTAAGCTTAATTTCGGGAGGTAGTTCAATTACTTTGCCATTGATAGAAAACCAAACTATTCCAAAAGATATTAACCATTTTAGAATTGGTGAGGCAGTTTTTTTTGGAACAAGTCCTTTGAACAACAAGCAATTTTTAGATTTAAATAACGATACATTTAATTTTTATACACAAATAATTGAACTTGAAGAAAAAGGCGTTGTGCCCGATGGAATTATTAATGATGCCAGTATTGGTCATGTTGCTGAGTTTGAAAGTGACGATTTAGGACGAAAAGCCAATAAAGCAATTCTTGATTTTGGTCTGTTAGATGTTGACCACGATGGACTTTCTGCAGAAGATAAAGATATAAAACTTGTTGGAATTACTTCGGATATGACTGTAGTTGATATTGGTGACAATATTGATAAAAATGGGAAAAAGAAATATCATATTGGTGATAAAATATGCTTAAATCCAAATTATATTTCTGTTGCCCGACTTCTAAATTCTAAGTTTGTTGAAAAAGTATTTATTGAACAATAATAATTGATATAACTTATAATTTTACTAAATAGTGCTCAAAGTTGAGCCAAAGTGCAATTAGGCAAAATTTAATTTTTGAAACGCATTCTAAAAATTGCTTCACCCCGCTTTTATTGTTTAATGAAAGGTTTTTGTTTTTTAATTCACCTTATTATAATCAACAATAAATTCGTCAATTAGCGAGTTTATTGTAATTTTTAGTTCCAAATCTAAATCCTCTTTAGAAGCAAAGCCAACATCATCGCGTTCCCAAGTAATTGCTCCATAATTTATTACATTATTTCTAATAAGCTTTGCATCTTGAATGAACCGCAAAATTACAGAATAGGCAAACAGACCGCTTCTGCCTTTTTCATCAACTTTAATTGAAACTTCAATATTTGGAGCACCATCCAATTTACGTGCATCAGAAAAATCGATTGTCTTTATTCCAGCACCTTTAAGTGATTTTTGTACAAATTTTTGCACTTCTTGTTCAGAAATTTTGTTGTTCCATTTATCACCCTCAAAATTCCAAATATAAACTCCAAATTTGTCCAATTTAGAAATGGCACGTAGTTGATGCATTACATATTCATCAACTTTTTGTGCTAACAAGGATGTGGAAAACAATAATAATCCACTAAAAAAAATAAGAAATTTATGTTTTTTCAAAATCAACTCCATTGTTTAATTTAAATGCAGTAATGGCTAAAAATTTGCATACATTTCGGAACACAACCAGTTAAATAGCAATAAATTTTGTATCCAAACTATCAGCGCACTTTGTTTTATCTATTGTTGGCGGTACGTGACTTTTTTCAATCTTTAAGTCGGATAATTTCATTTCTTATTTGCTTAATTACTTCTGTATTATAAATAGTCTTTTTCCGTTCTGAACTTTTTGTGGAATAAACGAAGAATACTTTTCCACCAAATTCCTTTTCAAACTTAGCATGATTGACTTCGTGCATTTCTATCCACTGATATTGGTTTAATGCCTGACCAGAAGCAATTTG
>PCUD01000169.1:17243-17706 GCA_002786785.1 Ignavibacteriales bacterium CG18_big_fil_WC_8_21_14_2_50_31_20
AACTTTTATAAAAAAATCCACACTGTAAGACCTATCCCAATTATCTGGTGCAGGTTCCAATAAGCTCAGTGGTTGAACCTACGCTGTGAGATTTACTTGAATAATTCCAATAATATCCTTTTTAAGCTGAATAAAATTCAATCTATCTTCAATTGTTTCCTCTTCAATAAAAAACTTACCCGAATTAAACAAAGTATTTATCCTTCTCAGTAAATTAATAGTATCTGCAAATGGCACTAAAATCCCATCTTGACAATTTTCAGCTAACGCTTCTTCTGCCTCTTTTAATGCCTCAAAAATCAATGGTTCTCCAGATCCATCATCATTGCATACGATATTTAAACTTCCGTTAAAGTCATCCAATAGAATATAGCTCATATTTTTTCCATTTTAATAATAATATAATGTTCATAACGATGCTTGATATTTACTAAGTAATTCTTTACAATTTTAATGGTCATTT
>PCUD01000097.1 GCA_002786785.1 Ignavibacteriales bacterium CG18_big_fil_WC_8_21_14_2_50_31_20
TAACCATTTGGGTTACTTTTATTTTTATTTTAAGTATAACTAATATAATAATTTACATGACTTTTTTGAATCCTATTGCATAAGGCAGGTTAAAAGTTCAAATTAACTGAAAAATGATAAAAATTATAATTATGTTTGGTATTAAAATTTGAAACAAGCTCAAAACCAAAGCCCAAACCATCAAACCCGATAAGTGTAAAAGGATATGTATAAATTTGGATGTTAGAAATTAAGCCAATTGTTTTTACTCCTTTTAGTTCCTGATGAAAATCCGAAATTCGTGTATAACCTGTTCCAAGAAAAGATGCTATCATTAGATATTTATAACTTAATCTGTATCCAACTGAAGCGGAAAAGAAATCTAAATCATAAAAGTCGGGTTTATTTTTAGTGCTTTCACCCTCAGCATGAAATGCCATCAGACTGAATGCCAAGTTTTCGATAGCATAATTAACACTATAATTTAGAGTTAAACCATTGTATTCTGGGAAAGGGGGTATTGCACTATTTATCCAAAAATTTCCACGTGTAGTATCCTGTTGTGAATAAATAACAATGTTTAGTATGAAATAAAACAAGATTCCATATCGTAGCTTATTCATTTTTTCTCCGATTTATTATAAGTGATATTTAAAAAATAATTTAATTTGCTTTTTTGCATTTCTGCCTCCTTCTTATTTTTAGTAAGTACGAATCTAAAGAACTTTATTTTGAAATGGGCAAAAATAATAATTAAGCCTCAACTTAGAATCATTTACAGATAAAATTTTGTAGCGCAAAATAATCACCCCACCAATATTAACGATTTATTATAATCCTCAACATTTTCAAAACCAAGTAAATTTAGCACAGTTCCAGCAATATTTGTCAATCCTTGATTTTCAAAATTCGCCATTTCATATTCACTGTAATAATTTGGGTCATAAATTATAAATGGAACTTTGTTTAAAGTATGCGAAGTCTTTGGTTCTTTCTGTCCTTTAACAATGGTGAACATTTCGTCAGCATTTCCGTGATCTGCAGTAACAATTGCAATTCCGTCAAGCTCTTTAATTACAGCAAGTAGTTTGCCTATTTCCTGGTCAACAGTTTCAACAGCTTCAATTGCTGCTTCCATGTTTCCAGTATGACCAACCATATCACCATTTGGAAAGTTGATTCTTCCAAATTTATATTTGCCTGATTTAAGCATTTCAATTGAACTTGCTGTAATTTCATCTGCTTTCATTCTTGGAGCTTTATCAAACTGTATTTTATCAGAGGGAATTTCAATATACTTTTCTAGTGCTTCGTTGATATAACCCGATCTATTTCCATTCCAGAAATATGTTACATGTCCAAATTTTTGAGTTTCCGAAATTGCAAATGAAGTAACTCCCTCAGCACAAAGATATTGTCCAATAGTTCTTTCAATTGCGGGCGGTTCAACAAGAAAATTTTTAGGTATGTGTGAATCTCCATCATATTCCATTATTCCAGCATAAAACACCTCTGGTGTTTCAACTCTATCAAATTTATCAAATTCTTTATCTTCAAATGCTTGTGAAATTTCAATTGCTCTATCGCCGCGGAAATTCATAAAAATTACAGCATCACCATCTTTAATTTTTCCAACAGGTTTATCTTTGTCGTTTACTATTACAAACGATTCAAGATACTGATCTGTCATATTTGAATCTTCGTCGTACATTGTTTGAACAGCTTCTTCTGCTGATTTAAAATGACGTGCATCGCCAAGTACATGAGCTTTCCAGCCACGTTCAACAACTGACCAATCAGCTTGATAGCGATCCATAGTAGTTATCATTCTGCCACCACCAGAAGCTATTTTATAATCATACCCTTTAGCAACGTTTATTCCTTCCAAAAATTCTTCCATTGGACGTATGTAACTAATTGCAGATTTTTCACCAACATCGCGTCCATCAAGTAAAATATGTAACCGAACACGTGTTACTTTTCTAACTGAACATTCTGTAATTAAACGCTCAAAATGTTTAATGTGTGAATGAACATTACCATCAGAAAACAATCCAATAAAATGGACAGCTCCACCACGATGAGTTCTATCCATTATTTTGCCCCAACTTTTGGACTCGAATATTGCTCCAGATTCAATTGATTTATTTACAAGTTTTGCACCTTGAGCAAATATTCTTCCAGCTCCCATTGCATTATGTCCAACTTCGCTATTGCCCATATCATCATCAGATGGAAGACCCACAGCAGGTCCATGTGCAACTAATTTTGTTTGCAATTTTGAACTTAAAAGAATATCCAAATTTGGTTTTTTTGCCAAAAATATTGCATTAGATTCGTCATTTTTCCCAAATCCAACGCCATCCATTATTATAAGTAAAAGAGGCCCTTTGCTGCCTTTATATTTTTGCAATTTATTAAGTTTTAAATCCATTTTGTTTCCTAAAATAATTTTAATAATTGATTACAAATATAACAATTTCATTTGGCAATTTAATGGTTATCCAATATTTCTGTTATATCAATTTTTGCCATCACAATTAGCAATAAGTGCATTATTATTTTGTAATAGTTTGCCTTTATTCCATTGAAAAACTATTTTGCAACAATAAATAGCGAGAATAAAATGAAAAACAAATTATTATATCATTTTTTTAGTGATGATGATTTTTTAGATATTTCAAATAAAATAAATGAAACTGAAAAGATCACATCTGGAGAAATAAGAGTTGCAATAAAAGAAAATATTTCAATCTTAAAGAGTAAAAAAACCTTAAAAGATTTAGCCACAGAAGAATTTTATAAATTAGGAATGGCATCAACTCGTGATAAAACTGGTATTTTGATCTATATTCTTCTTTCCAAACGTCAGTTTTATATCCTTGCTGATTCTGGAATTAATGAAAAAGTGGAGCAATTCACTTGGGATAAAATACGCGATGAGATGGAATCTGAATTTAAGATAGGAAATTATCTAAACGGTGTAATTTCAACAGTTTCAAAAGTGGGGAACATTTTGAGCAAATATTTTCCAATAAAGCAAGACGATACAAACGAACTTTCAAATAAGGTGATTGTTTAATAATATTACCAAACTTGGAGAAAATATTATCATAAAATAATCTATTTGCAAAACATATTTAAACATTTCAACGCAGTAAAATGAATCAAAAGGCTAGTTGTACTAATACTACTACCATTATTAAAATAATATTTCAGCAGTTCTTAAGGCTCTAGGAAATTGACTTTTTAATCCATCTTTTGTAGCAATTGCACCGCCAATCATATTCCCATCAAAAACTACTACTTTGCGCCCTTTGGGTTCAACTTCTATCATTGTTTTAATTGTTCCGCCATTTAGATAAATTTTTAATTCATCTTTTGATGTAAGTTCAACTATGTTTTTTGTTATATGCTTTTGCAAAGCTTGCGCCGCTAATGTATGAAGTACAATGTTACCATGCTTATCCATAGTGCCAAGTTTTAATCCAGCTCTTGCAAAAATAGAAAGATTATCAGAATGCCATTCAGCTTTTATAAATTGCATTTCATTACTCTTAAATAAGAATTTATAAGCTTTCAGAATTTCAATATTAATACCGTACCAATCAGAAATGTTTTCTACATAAGTTTTAATGCTCTTATTATTCCAGTTTAAAAATTCTAATTCAGCTTGTCTAACATCCATTTGCTTTGAGGATTCTGTCTTTCCATTTTTTTTGAACTTTGCAATAAAAAATCCTTCCGAATTAATTTCCCAAGGGATTATCCTTCGAGTTTTTGAAAGCTCTGGATTGAGATCTCTTCCGCCGTATTTTGTAATGCCAGGATGTGATTTAACAGGAAGTTCAATATCCATAAGCACAACTGGATATTTTTCAAGAATTTTTTCAACAACCAACTCGTTTTCTTCCAAAGTTAATGTACAAGTTGAGTAAACAATTTCAGCACCAATCTTTGCAGATTTAATTCCACTTACAAGAAGCTTAAATTGTACTTCGCTCAATATTACAGCATGATTTTCACTCCACCAATTACTAACTTCTTGTTTTTTTTGAACTATTCCAAGTCCAGTGCAAGGAGCATCAATTAATATTTTGTCAAAGTAATTGTCAAAATATTTACTTATCAATTCGCCTTTGCTTGTAAGCATTCCAGCATTAAGTACGTTTAGTTTATCCAAATTATGAGCAAGCGATTTTGTTCTTCCAATACTTGGTTCATTAACATATAGTGTTCCAGCGTTTCCCATCATTTCAGATAATTGTGTTGCTTTAGAACCAGGTGCAGCGCACATATCAATTGCAGTGTCTTCCGCTGTAGGACTAAGAATTAGTGGTGGAATCATAGAAGAAAGTGATTGAATATAATACTTTCCAAGAGCATGCTCCAATGTTTTACCAATTTTATCGCTTCCAGTAATTAGTGAATATGCATTTGGAACGTTTTCAACTTTTGATAACTCAATTTCATATTTAACAAGTCTATTTAGAATTTCTTTTTGTTCATCTATTGTTCCTGGAATTCGTACATATTGTATATAATCACTTTCAATATATGCTTTATATTTAGCTAGAAATTCATCCCCAAAAACTTTTTGAACATAATTGGTAATATTTTCGCTTAATTCAATCATAATTAATATCTCTGGAGGTTTAGTGCATTAAAAATTTGATTAGAAATTCTTAAAAAATCACTATTTGGTAGCACTTTATTTAGTTCAATTTTAATTTCTTTTATAAATGAATCAAGCAAATTTTCATATCCTTTAACAACTGCTTTTATATCGGATTTATTTTTGGGCTTTAATATTGATTGAGGTTTAAGTCTATTTGCATATAAGACAAATTTAATTAGGTTGTAATCATCGGTTTGTAAAATTGGATTTCCATTTAAGTCAACAATTTCAAATTGTCCAAATAGTTCAGAACCAAGTGAAATAGTTTTTCCAGGCATTTGGAGATTTTCAGTTTCAATATTAGTTAAAAAGTCATCTGGAAATTTTTTCAACATAGATCCAACATTTTGAATCCATTTGCTAACAAACTCTTTATCATTCATATTAACTTAACTTCCGAGCAAACATTCTAACAACAAAAGCATCTCCACGGTGGGCTTCACTTTCATCAAGGACAATTTTTGTTTCTTTCAATTCAATAAATTCAAAATTTGTATAATATTTTTTTAATTCTTCGATGTTGTATAAAGAGTCCTTTTTTCTTGGTCCACCAGAGTTAAGTTTAATTTGCTCTTCACTAAAACATTCGAGAATAACATAACCCCCAATTTTTATTGATTCTTTCAATTTAGTGTGAACAATTTTCTTGTTTTCGTCATTAAAATGAAGGAAAGAAACCCCTAAAACATCAAATTCATTTTGCGGAAGTTTATCACTTATTAAATTTGTGAAGCCAATATTTATTTTCACATTTTTTTCTTCTGCAAATTCTTTTGCTCTGCTTATAGCAACTTCACTAAAATCAACAGTATAAACATCCCAACCTTTTTGAGCTGCATAAACAGCATTTCTGCCTTCTCCATCACCTGGCAAATAAAGTTTGCCTATATGCAAATTTTCTAATTTGCATTTAAAATACGCATTTGGCTCTCTTCCAAATAAAAAATCACTCCCACCATATCTTTCATTCCAGTTTTTTTGATAATCAATTGTCAATTTTAGAGCCTTTCTTTTTTGAATAATATAAGAAGTAAATTCCAGCAATAACCAATGGAATGCTTAGTAATTGTCCCATATTTAACAGCATTCCTTCCTCAAAATATGTTTGGTTTTCCTTAAAATATTCTACAAATATTCTAAATCCAAAAATTAGGATTAGAAATATTCCAAAAAGGTAACCATCATTAAATTTTCCATCATACTTTTTATATTGGAAATAAATAATAACAAATGAAAGCAGATAAAATAACGCCTCATATAACTGCGCAGGATGGCGTGGAATATTATCAACAGACGTAAAAATAAATCCCCAAGCTAAATCGGTTGGATGTCCAATTATTTCAGAATTAAATAAATTACCCATTCTAATAAAAACAGCGGCAAGTGCTACCGTAATTACCACTCTATCCATAACCCACAGAAACGATTGTTTTTTTTTCTTTTTACTATAAAAATAAATGGATGTTAAAATTCCAACTGCTGCACCATGGCTTGCCAAACCTCCTGTCCAAATTTTTAGTATTTCAATAGGATTTGCTAAATAATATTCGGGATTATAAAAAAGACAATGCCCAAGCCGTGCACCAATTACAGTTCCAAGAATCATATACCAAACTAAATCGTTTAAGTCATCCATTGAACGATTTTCTTTATTGAAAATATGTTCCATTATTTTAAAACCAACTACGAATGACAGAGCAAATAGCAGTCCGTAATATCGAATGTGAATAGGGCCAATTGAATATATTTCTGGTGAAATACTCCAAGTAATAGTTGCTAACAAGTTATATCCATTTTTATAAAATTTATTGCTGTAATTTAACCATTAAGAATAAAAGTAGCTAATTGAATAGTTCTAAATCCAAAAATATTAGACAATCACTCCTTTTTGATTTTGGGATATTTTACTTACAAAATTATAAAATTATTTGTTTCAAAAAATGATTTATGGAAGTGCAATTACCGATAAGCTAATTAAGATTTTATGTGGTCTTCTTCAATTTTTTTTAAGAGTATGCAAAAGATTTGAATTATTTGTTTAAAATATAAAAGCAATCGCAAAATAAATTGCGATTGCTAATAAAATTTTTTAACCTAACTTAG
Source organism: Ignavibacteriales bacterium CG18_big_fil_WC_8_21_14_2_50_31_20 (assembly GCA_002786785.1). Classification (GTDB taxonomy): domain Bacteria; phylum Bacteroidota; class Ignavibacteria; order Ignavibacteriales; family Melioribacteraceae; genus 1-14-2-50-31-20. The sequence goes on from PCUD01000097.1 coordinate 6,761, forward strand.
GCAGTTAAACTATTAAAATGTCTTGTTAGTGAAGATTTTCTTCTTGCAGCAGTATTTTTATGCAATCTGCCTTTACTAACTGATTTATCAATAAAAGAAATTGCTTCTTTTAAGGTTACTTCTGCAGTAGCTTTTTCTTTAGATGCATGAACTTTTTTAATTAATGTTTTCATTTTTGAAAGAGAAGCTTGATTTCTAACATGTTTTTTTTCACTTTGTCGTATTCTTTTTTTAGCTGATTTATGATGAGCCATTCCACATATCCTAAATAATTATTTTTATAGTCTACAAATATACAATTATCAATTCTGTATGTCAAACAAATAGAAAAAGCAAATATTTGCATGTTATACATTTTAATTGTCATAATCATTTTGTCTTTAGTTTACATAAATCTTAAATTTACAACTCAAATCAAAATAGGACTTCTTCCATTTATGGAAAATATAACAGGCATAATTGATATTTATCTTTTTTATAGTGAAAACAATGGATATTCAGTATTTAAGTTAGAAGATGGCACAAGTGCTGTTGGAAATCTTCCCAAATTGAATGAAGGTGATAGAGTTGAACTTACTGGAGAGTGGGTAAAACATCCTCGTTATGGTAAACAATTTAAAATTGAATCCGCAAATATTTCACATCCAACAACAGAAACTGGAATAATTAAATATTTGAGTTCTGGATTGATACATGGTATTGGTCCTGTAACAGCAAAAAGAATTGTAAGTCACTTTGGTGAATCAACAATGGATATTTTCGATAAAAACATTGACCTATTGTTGGAAATTGAAGGAATTGGGGAAAAAAAATTGGATGCAATTAAAGAGGGTTGGGAGTCGCAAAAAGGTGTAAAAAATGTGATGCTTTTCCTTCAATCAAATGGCATCTCTTCAACTTATTCAATGAAAATATATAAAGCCTATGGCGATGCAGCTCCCGAATTAATTGAAAAAAATCCATACCGTTTAATTTCTGATATTTGGGGAATAGGGTTTAAAATTGCTGATGAAATCGGCAAAAGTCTGGGTTTTACTGGCGATGACCCCTTGAGAATTAAAGCTGGAATTATTCACACGCTTCAGCAAGCAAATAAAGATGGTCATGTTTTTCTTCCAAAAGAAGAATTAATTAGAGAAACTTCATTTATGTTACAAACTGATGTTGGGTATTCCGATATTACTTTTGATGAACTTGAAGAAAATGAAGAAATATTTATAAAGAATAACAATGTGTATCTAAATGAATATTATAAAGCCGAGCGTGAAATTGAAAATTCAATAAATAGACTTCTGCAAATTAATAGTACACCACCACCAAAACTCGAAAAAGTAATTTCTACTTTTAAAGAAAAGTATTCTTCGGAGCAAATAAACGCAATTAAAACCTCATTTGCCGAAAAAATGTTAATTATTACCGGTGGACCTGGAACTGGAAAAACTACAACCCTAAAAGGTATTATTCAACTTTTTCAAACTTTTGATAAAAAAATAATGCTCGCTGCCCCAACTGGACGAGCAGCAAAAAGAATGGCAGAAGTTATTGGTATTGAAGCAAAAACTATTCACAGACTATTGGAATTTAATCCACAGGATGGTTCGTTTAACTATAATGAAGATAATCCGCTTGAAACTGATTTGCTTATAATTGACGAAGTTTCAATGATTGATACTTTGCTAATGTATAGTTTAATTATTGCAATAAGTTTAAATACCACTCTTATTTTTGTTGGTGATGTTGATCAATTGCCTTCGGTAGGTGCTGGAAATGTTCTAAAAGATTTAATTTCTTGTGGAAAAATTCCCAAGATTGAATTAAGTACAATTTTTAGACAAGCAAAAAATAGTGACATTATCACAAATGCTCACAGAATAAATAAAGGTGAAATGCCTGCACTCAATTTTATACAGGAAACAGATTTTGTATTCTTGGATGAAAGTACAAACGGAAAAATTCCAGAAAAGATTTTGCATTTATGTAAAGAAGAACTTCCTCAGAAATATGGTTTTAATCCAGTTGAAGACATACAAATTCTGTCGCCTATTTATAAGGGTGAAGTTGGTGTTACGGTGCTAAATAAATTATTCCAAAACGAATTAAATAAGTCTGCAAAAGTATTTGCCCAAGGAGAAAAGATATTTAAAGCTAACGACAAAGTAATGCAGCTGCGAAACAACTACGAAAAGAATATATTTAATGGAGACATTGGTTTTGTTGTTGGAAGCAATATTGAAGACAAAGTGCTTTTTGTTTCGTTTGAAGGCAAAATGGTGGAATATAAATTTGAAGACCTTGACGAATTAACTCTTGCTTATGCAGTTACAGTTCATAAAAGCCAAGGAAGTGAATTTCCTTGTATTATTTTACCTCTAACAACTTCTCATTATATGATGCTTCAACGCAATTTGCTTTATACAGCAATTACTCGTGCAACAAAATTACTAATTTTAATTGGAACAAAACGCGCCCTTGCAATGGGGGTAAATAACAATAAGGTAAAAAATAGATTTACAAGCTTATTTAAAATATAGTCTTTTTGTATATTTTCATTAAACTTTTCATTACTTAACTCGTCTAAAATTTGTAATTTTTATTTATAATTATTTTAAATATGAGGAAATTTATGAAACAAAAACTATCATTTATGCTAATACTATTCTTTTTAGTTTGTATTGCAAGTTTTGCACAGACAAAAACACGAGATGATATTGCTGAAAAGTATAAATGGAATTTAAAGGATTTATATTCTTCAGTAGAACAATGGCAGCAAGATGTGAAAACAATTGAAAAAAGAATACCAGAATTAACAGAATTTCAAGGAAAATTAGGTGAAAGCCCTAAAAATCTTTTAACTACACTTCAAAATATGTTTTCCATCTACAAAAACTATTCAAAACTTTCCAGTTATTCTGCTCGCTTAAAAGATCAAGACTTGGGAAATAGTGAAAACGAATCATTAGCACAGCAAGCTAGTTCACTTGGGACAAAACTGTCTGAAGCTGCTTCTTATTTTAATCCAGAAGTTCTAAAAATAGACAGTAAAAAAATGGATGAATTTTACGAAGCAGAGCCAAAACTATTGGAATATAAAATTGTTCTTGATGATATTCAACGAATGAGCAAACACACATTAACTGAAAGTGAAGAAAAAATTATTGCCAGTTATGGTTTAATTGCCTCAAATCAATATGATGTTTATGGAATTTTCACAAATGCTGAATTGCCACGAGAAACAGTAACTCTTTCAAATGGCGAAAAAGTTGAGTTAAATTCTTCTGCTTACACAAAATACAGAACTACTGATAATAGAAAAGACAGAGCGCTTGTATTTGATAAATTTTTCAATAATTATGGAAAATTTGAAAAAACCATTGGCAGTAATCTTGCTGGACATGTAAAGGGAGATTATGTTTATGCAAAAAACAAAAAATATGAAACTGCCTTAGAAGCAGCATTAAATGTAAATAATATTCCAACTTCTGTTTATGAAAATTTAATTACGCAAATAAACAATTCACTTCCAACATTACACAGATTTTTGGATTTGAAAAAGAAAATGCTTGGCTACGATACTTTATATTACTACGATTTATATACCTCAATGGTTGAAAAAGCAAACATGAATTTTAATATTGAAGAAGGTCAAGAAATAATTCTTAAAGGTCTAAAACCACTTGGTTCAGAATATACTTCCATTCTTCAAAAAGGATTTAACGAAAGATGGATTGATTACTATCCAACAAATGGAAAAAGAAGTGGTGCATACTCTACTGGCGGTGAATATGATCAACATCCATATATTTTAATGAATTGGACTGATGATTATAACTCAGTTTCAACTTTTGCTCACGAGCTTGGTCATACAATGCACTCTTATTTATCAAATAAAAATCAACCTTATCAAAGTTCGCAATATTCAATTTTTGTCGCAGAAATTGCATCAACTTTAAATGAAAATTTATTAAATGATTATATGGTTGAGAATGCAAAAAGTGATAAAGAAAAATTATTCATTCTTGGAAGCTATTTAGAAATGTTACGTGGCACGCTTTTCCGTCAAACTTCATTTGCAGAGTTTGAATGGGAAATTCACAAAAAGATTGAAAATGGCAAGCCTTTAAATGGTGAAATAATGAGTGATATTTATTATGATATTGTAAAAAGATATTATGGTCATGATAAAGGTATCTCTGTTGTTCCAGAATATATTAAATATGAATGGGCTTACATTCCTCATTTTTATTACAACTATTATGTTTATCAATATGCAACATCAATTATTTATGCAACTGCATTTTATGAAAAAATTAAACAAGATGGTGATGCAGCGGTTCAAGATTATTTTAAAATCTTAAAAGGTGGTTCGTCAGATTATCCAATTGCATTAGTTCAAAAAGCTGGCGTTGACCCAATGTCAGCCGAGCCATTTAAGCTTGCAATGAAAAGAATGAATGACGTAATGGATAAAATTGAAGAAATACTAAAAAAATAAATTCACACAAAATTGTCGTATAAGTTAAATGCTAATTGCTTGTGCGACAATTGCTTTTATAAATAATCTATTTAACTCTGAAAAACCAATCTTAACTTTGTATATTTACTTTTAATAATATCAATAATCAGGAGTAAAAAATGATTTTTATTGTAGCTATAATTGTTGCTATTGGTGGTATAATAGCATCAATCAATATGAAAAAAACAGGTCGAAACCAAGAAGCATCGGTATCGTTAGCTGTTGGAGTAATTGCTGCAGGTGTAGCAATTTTTAATTTATTTACCGTAATTCCAGCAGGAAACGTAGGAGTTGTTGATTTTCTTGGGAATGTAAGTGATAACACACTAAAAGCTGGTGTTAATCTTGTAAACCCAATGGCACGAATTGAAAAATTTAGCATTAAAACTCAAGAAATTAAAGAAGTAATGAGTGTTCCTTCCAAAGAAGGTTTAAGTGTTCAACTTGAAATAAGTTTGATGTATAAATTAACTCCAGATAAAGCAAATGAGGTTTATAAGAGAATTGGTTCAAATTACCGCGAGATTATATTAATCCCACAATTTCGTTCTGTTGTACGTGGAGTAACTGCGCGTTACGAAGCAAAAGCACTTTATACAGCTTCACGTGAAAAGCTTGCTGGAGAAATAATTACTGATTTAAATGGTTTAGTGGGACCTCGTGGAATTACAATTGAAGAAGCCCCTTTACGTGAAATAGTTTTACCTCCAGGTTTAACAAGATCTATTGAGGAAAAATTGCAAGCTGAACAAGAAAGTCAAAGAATGGAGTTTGTGCTTAGAAAAGAAACTCAAGAAGCTGAACGTAAACGAATTGAAGCAAAAGGTATTAAAGATTTCCAAACAATTGTTTCGGAAGGAATTAACGACCAACTTTTGCGCTGGAAAGGAATTGAAGCTACAGAAAAACTTGCTGCATCTCAAAATTCTAAAGTTGTTGTTATTGGTGCAGGAAAAGATGGTTTGCCGCTAATTCTTGGTAATAATTAAAAAAAACAAAACGTGAAAAGTGAGACGTGAGACGTGAAAAATTAAAGCCCAATTCCGATTAATCGGGATTGGGCTTTTTAATAATAATTCACTTGAACAATTTTTGTTTATATAATTTCCAGCATTCTTTCAATTGGAATTCTTGCCTTCTTGGCTAACTCTTCTGGTACTTTAACAACAAATTGTTCATATTTTAGTGCATCCAAAACTTTTTCTAAAGTAATCATTTTCATGTACTCGCAAACAGAGTTTTCACTCATTGGAACAAACTTTCCATCAGGACGAAGTTTTTTTAGCCTGTGTAAAATTCCAACTTCTGTTGCAATAACAAACTCATTATTATCAGAATTTTTAACGTGTTCAATCATTCCTTCGGTGGAATATATTTTAATATTGCAATCAAATACTTCGGATTTAAGCATACAAGAAGTAGAGCATCCACACTCTGGGTGAACAAGAAAATCGGAATTAGGAAATTCTTCCATTTTTTTATCAAAATCAATTTCGCCAATTTTTTCGTGAACATGGCAAGCACCATCCCATATTTTAATATCTCGTCCAGTCATTGATTTAACATACCTTCCAAGAAATTTATCGGGCCCAAAAAGAATTTGCTTATCCTGTGGAATTGATTCAACAATTTTTACTGCGTTTGATGAAGTACAACAATAATCAGTTTCGGCTTTAACTTCGGCAGTTGTGTTTACATATGAAACAACTACAGCATTTGGATTTGCACTTTTCCATTTTCGTAACTCATCCGCAGTCATACTATCAGCTAATGAACAGCCCGCATTTAAATCTGGAATTAATACTTTTTTGTTTGGTGAAATTATCGAAGCGGTTTCAGCCATAAAATGAACCCCGCAAAAAACTATAACATCAGCATCAACTTTAGCAGCCTGCTGTGATAACCCGAGTGAATCACCCACAAAATCTGCAATGTCCTGAATTTCAGGCAATTCGTAGTTGTGAGCCAAAATTACAGCATTTTTTTCTTTCTTCAATCTATAAATTTCATCAACAATTTCTTTATTTGTCATGGTTACCTTTAATATTCTAATTAATAATGCAATTTATTTTATTCCAAAATGTATTGACTAATATCCAAAGCCATTACAGAATGAGTTAAAGCGCCTATTGAGATAAAATCAACACCCGTTTCTGCTATGCTCTTAACTCGCTTAAGGTTTACATTTCCTGAAGCCTCAACTAGTGCTCTTCCAGCGATAAATTCTACTGCTTTTTTCATTTCTTCATTATTCATATTATCAAGCATAATAACATCAACTTTGCAATTAATTGCTTCTTCAACTTCTTTAATGCTACTTGTTTCAACTTCAATTTTAATGTTTTTGTTCACAGACAATCTTATTTTGTTTACTGCTTTTGTAATTCCACCAGCTACTTTAATGTGATTATCTTTTATCATCACCATATCAAAAAGTCCCATTCGGTGATTTGTTCCTCCGCCCATTGTAACAGAATATTTATCAAGCATTCTATATGCTGGAAGTGTTTTTCGCGTATCTAGAATTTGAGCATTTGTACCTTTCACAGCATGTACAAATGCATTCGTTTTTGTAGCCACACCCGACATTCTTTGCAGAAAATTAAGCGCAGTTCGTTCACCCATTAAAATTGCACGGTGCGAACCCGAAAACTCAACCAGAATATCACCATTTTTTACTATATCTCCATCCTCATATTTTTGATTCCAAACAATGTTGTTATCTAGTTTTTTAAATACTATTTCTGCAACAAATAATCCGGAAATTATTCCTTCTGCTTTGGCTTTAATTATTGCGCTTATTTTTTTTTCGCCGCTTATAATATTTTCTGTAGTTAAATCTCCATGCTTAATATCTTCATCCAAGGCTAAATCAATTAAGTGTTCTACTGAATTTAAATCTATTTCTGCTCTTGTAATTACTTTCATAATCCTCTTAATTTATATTTTTAGTTTTTATTGATTTATTTTTTTGCAATATAATTTCGAACAAATAATTATCATTTTGTTCATGAAAGTCCACACGTTTTTGGGCTCCACGACTTTCTTTTCTAAATAATGCCGATTTAATCATCATTTTTGCTAATGCGATAATTGATTTTAGTTGTAAACTATAGTACTCATTTTCTTCAAAGTTGTATTCCAATTCAAGTTTGTTTAGTGAATTTTCAAATTTTAATAAATCAGATTCATTTCTGATAATTCCAACATAATTCATCATACTTTGTTGAATCCAATTTTTCTTTTCAAGATAATCGTTTTCTTTTGATTCATTTACAGAAAAATTAATTTCTGTATCCTCATTATCGACAATTGTGGATTTATTATTTAGCGAATTATCAACAGCTCTCTTACTAAATACTAAACATTCCAATAACGAATTACTTGCAAGTCTATTTGCACCATGAACCCCAGTAGACGCTACCTCACCAGCTACATACAGATTACTGACACTCGATTCTCCATTTATTCCACTCTTAACCCCGCCAATCATATAATGAGCCGCCGGCGATACTGGAATTAAATCTGTGGCAATATCCAACCCATATTTATTTAATTTTTTATTGATATTTCCAAAACGTTTTCTAATCATTTCTGGATTTAGGTGTGCCAAAGTTAAAAACACTTTATTATTTGGAATTTTTAGTTGTTTAAATATTTCGTACGCTACAAAATCGCGTGGAGCTAACTCAACATTTTCGTGTTTACCAAGCAAAAACCTTTCATTTGCACTATTAACTAAATAAGCACCTTCTCCACGCACCGCTTCGCTAATAAGATAGGTTACATCAGTTTCAGTAACCAAAGAAGAAGGGTGGAATTGTATAAATTCCATATTTGCAATTTCAGCCCCTGCATTGTATGCTAAAAATATTCCATCACCAGTTGACGATTTTGGATTAGTAGTTCTATTATAAATTGCAGATGCTCCACCAGTAGCTAGCATTGTAAAATTGGAAGTAAATTTTAATGTGTTTTTAGTTATTAAATTATATGCTAAAAATCCTCTGCAAACATTTTCTGTTACTAGAAGTTTGAAAACAAAAGTCTTTTCAAATATTGTGATGTTTGAATGGTCAACAACTTTGGAATGAAAAAATTCAACAACTTTTCTACCCGTTGCATCACCATCCGCATGAAGAACCCTATTATTAGAATGAGCACCTTCGAGCCCGAGTGCAAGTTTACCATCAACTTTATCAAACTCCATTCCCATTTCAATTAATTCTTTTATGCGCTCACTACCATCAGAAACAAGAATTTTTACCGCTTCCTTGTTGCAAATTCCAGCACCAGCATTTATGGTATCTTTATAATGACTTTCAATTGAATCCTCTTCAGAAACAACAACCGCAATTCCACCTTGAGCAAAATAGCTGTTGCTAACATCCAAAGTTGATTTTGTGATTAATGCTACAGTTCCAAATTTTGCCGCATACAAAGCTGTTGAAAGACCGGCTAATCCGCTGCCCAAAACAAGAAAATCAAATTTATGATTTACCAAAATTCTATTCCCTTTCTAATTTAATTTCGGCAAAAGCTCTAATTGCCTCTTTGTAAAATTTTTTAACTTTGGCTTTATCTTTAGCACCAATGCTATCTTCAACTCCAGTATGAGAATCAACACCTGCTGGTTTTACTTTGATAATTGCATCAAACACATTTTCTGGATTTAAGCCTCCAGCTAGAATAATTGGTTTGGAAGAATATTCTACAAGTATTTTACTTATTTGCCAATCATGAATTAAACCAGTAGCTCCAGTTGCCCCACTTTCTGGATTAAAAGTGTCGGTAATAAATGCATCAACAAATTCACTTTGTTCATCAATGCTACTTTTAAGTTCTTCCAAAGAATATTTACCCACAATTAAGCTTTTGATAATTACCAAATTAGGTGCAATTAATTTGAGTTTTTTTAATTCAGCAATTTCAATATTTCCATGAAGCTGAATTATAGAGGAATTTAATTTTGAACAGAACGAAACTATTTCTTCCGCTAAATTTAAGTAGGTAATTACAATTCCATAATTGGGGGGATTCAAACATTTTATAATTTCAGCAGCTTCATTTTCAGAAATATCTTCTTTATTTACAGGCAATCTAAGTGGAAATCCTAAATAATTAATTCCAGAATTTATGAGCATGTCCGCTTCACTTTTGCCTGAAATTCCAGCAATTTGTATAAATTTATTAAATAACATCACAATATTTCCATATTTTATACTTTAAAAATAACTCTTAAAACTTTGCATTGAAACTTATTTTTAATATTTGCATCTCAAATTGGAATAAATTAAGGATATTTGTGGAAACATCAGAAATTACAATAACTTCACTAGATGAATTTAAAGAGTATACATCAAAAAATGGTGGAACAGTTACATACTTTAGCACTCCAACTTGCAATGTATGCAAGGTATTAAAACCAAAATTAAAGGAATTATTAGCTGAACATTTTCCAGAAATGAAATTTGCATATGTAAATACTGTTGAAGCAATGGAATTGGCAGCACAAAATCAAGTTTTTGCAGTTCCCACAATTTTATTTCATCTGGATGGAAAAGAATTTATTCGTAAATCACGAAATGTAAATTTAAATGTACTGGCTGAGGAATTAGAAAGACCTTATGAAATGATGTTTGGATAAATATTCTTGAATATGTAAAAGTGACTTTTTCTAAAGTAAAAACGTCGCTATTACCAGCACTTATTTGATGAAGCAATCTTTCAAAATAGTCATTATTTGTAAGATTGCTTTGTCGAAATTTCTAGCAATGAGCACCATTAAGTCTTATATATAGCCACTTATTTGTTTTTCTTATTTTAAAAG
>PCUD01000146.1:0-2746 GCA_002786785.1 Ignavibacteriales bacterium CG18_big_fil_WC_8_21_14_2_50_31_20
TTAGTTCTGTTGGATACCAAAGGTGAATAAGCAATGGGCGGAAAATTGTATCTTGGTTATAAATATATAGCTGAGTTGTGTCATAGACTTGATAAAAATTAAAACCTACTCCATAACTTTCACTTTTGTTTTTACTTAATAACGAACTACTAATTACCAACAATAAAACAACAGCATACTTCATGTTTGAAGTTTTCATAAATACACTCACATTAATAATAAATTAATTTTACTAATTAATAGACGATTTTAAGAGATGTAAGTTGCTTTATAATTTGAATATTTTAAAATGCTGAAATGGCAAATTAATTACTTACCCAAGTTCAAATGTAGTTATTCCAAACACTTTATTGATTTCAATATTGGGAGCTTTTCCATAATACATTCTAGCACATTCAAAAACGTAAGTTGTATTATATTTTTGGGTGAGTGCAACGGCATCTGAATTGATAACTGGAATATCAAGATACAAAGGTTTTCCAACTACAGAATTTAAACATGCTTTGTAAAGTTCTTCTGCAATGGTGCTATTATCAGCAAACAAAGGACAAATTTTATATCCCTTATTAGCTTTTCTTATAATTGCAAAGCCTTCAAGTTTGCCATTGTTACTATATTTAAAAGTTTTTACATCTGGTTGTTTTAACCAAGGTATTAAAAATTGTGGACGAGAAAAACCAAAACATTGTTTATCATATTCAAGTATTGAATCAAAATCATCTTTAATAATTGGCGAGATGTTTTGGTCAATTATAAACTCTTCTCCAATTTTTTCGTGGCGTTCATCTCTGAATGCAATTTCAAATCCACCTTTTTTATAAAATGTCTGCATTGCAATAACTCCATCCATTCCAACAGAAGCATCATCATTTAACCTTGATAATAAAGTATCGCGTCTTTGATACCAAAGTTTTCTGCCAATTCCGAGTGACCTGTATTCTGGCTTTACAATAAAAAAGCCCATAAATCCAAATTGCTTATTATAGGATACAATTGAGCCTCCAGCAATTAATTCATCATTGTGGAAATATCCGTAATAGCCATCTGGATCAGTTGCCCAATATATTTCTGCGTCATTTGGACCAGGATTCCAACCTTCATCTTCAGCCCATTTAACCAAAGTTTGTAAACCCTCAAAATCCAATTTTTGAAATTGTAAATTTTCTAAATTTTTCATAATCAATTAATATTTTTATAATGATGTTGTAAGTTTAATTTTTTAAGTATTATTAAATTAATCCAAAACAAATTGCAATAAAACTTGGTCCATTTAATCCACCGTGCATTATCACTCCAATCCAAGAATTTTTAGTTTTCTGAACAACATATGATTGTATAAAAATTAAAGGAATTAATGTGATTAGTAGTTGCCAACCAAAAGCAATGTGAAAAATTCCCCAACCAAAACCATGAATTAACCATGTATATTTCCCAAAAGCAATTTCCTGTCTAGGCAGCATAACTCCTCTCCAAAGGAATTCCTCACCAAGAATATTTAAAATCCAATAAGGAAACCAAATTAGCAATAACCAATAGCGTCCATTTGTTAAAGGCTCAAATGACATAAATGCCGGGGAATGGTCAAATTTACCAATTGCTAATTCTAGTACTTTTAAAATAATACCGCTAAAAATTCCGACAACAACTAAGCCTACAAAACACCAGATTAAATCTCTTTTCGTAGTTTTACGAAATCGTAATCTTTCTGTCCACGTACTCATTGAAAAATTGAATCCCTCCATTTTTAGAATGAAGATTCCAGTAATAATTAATGGAGTAAAAATTCCTAAACCAGCAACTATGAACCAACTAAATATTGTTTCTTGCCCAGTTACCGTGCTAAAATAGGGGATTAAGTATTTTGTTAATACAGACATTAAAATTGCTGCAGGAATGTAAATTGAAAATGAGGAAATGAATCCAAGTTTTTTTAATTCTTTTACTTTATTCATGGTTTTAACAATTAATTGAATTAATAATCATGTGACAAAGTTATGTAGTTATTTTTTTAAAATAGTAAATAAAAATTAAATTTTATTTCATTTCTTTCAAAATTCGCAATGCTTCGTCAATATGTTTTTCAGCTTGAAATTGAGAATTAAACATGAAAACTACTTTGCTTTCTTTGTTAACAACATAAGTAACTCTGCCTGGAATTAAGCCAAACAACGTACTTGGAACATCGAATAAATCTCGGACTTTATTTTCGTTGTCGCTTAACAAAGTAAAATTCAAATTGTATTCTTTTGCAAATTCCAAGTGACTTTCAACAGACTGCGCACTAATGCCAATAATCATTGCATCCTGTTCTTCAAATACTTCAAATTGATCTCGGAAAGAACAAGCTTGTTTTGTACATCCAGGGCTATCATCTTTTGGATAAAAATATATGACTAAGTTTTTTTTGCCCAATACAGAATCGATACTAAACAATTTACCAAATTGGTTTTGTAGCGAAAAATGTGGAACGGTACTTCCAACTTCAACTGGTTTATTATCATCTGAATTGTCAGAATTTTGAATGGCATTTAAATTTGCATAACCAAAAAATAGTGCAAAACAAAAAGTTAGATAGAACATAACTGAATTCCTTAAATTCTTTTATGCTTAATATAGGACATCTTGTTGAATTTAACCAGAACTATCCCGAAATTATAATTTTGGGATAGTTCTAATTATTAATTTTCGAAATCTAAATTAACTGGTTCGTTTGGTAGCTTATTTTCTTTTATAATATTTGTTGTTT
>PCUD01000146.1:2763-3501 GCA_002786785.1 Ignavibacteriales bacterium CG18_big_fil_WC_8_21_14_2_50_31_20
TTTTCTTTTATAATATTTGTTGTTTCAACACTTTTATCAACTTCTTCAATTTGGAAATTATCAAACCAAACTTTACCATTTCCGGCTAATAAAACACCATAATTTATTGACATACTATTTGAGGGAATATCTAAAACTATTTCATACTTATTCCAATCTGAATTTCCTTTAATTTCTCTACCTTTCATATTATCAAAGCCCAATTGTTCTTGGTTGAATCCATCAATTCTCATCCACATTCCACTGCTTTTTTCAACATCCTCAGTCTTTATATAACCAGATAGCTTTAATCTTTTACCTAAATAATTATCAGCGCTAATAGTTTGCATTAGTGTTCCAAAGTCTTTCCCTTTTGGAGATTTCGATTTCAAATAAGCGGAAGAATTTCCATTCTGCAAGTTTGTATTATCGATACTTACTTCGTATTCAGCTGGATTGCTACCTGCCATAAACCAACCAGTAGGGATTGTGTTGTTATTGCTTGCAATTAAAAAAGTGGTGACCGCTAATGCCACAAAAACTAATAATGCGACTATTTTCTTCATAATAACTCCATTGTCATATTATAAAATTAATTATCTCAAAATACTGCTTTTCAATAATATTTAATCATCTTGATTTGTAGAAACACCATATATGTTCAAATCAAAATCCTTTAATATATTTTTGGCTACTTCAACTTGATCAGTATTAACAAGTATTCTAGCTGGTTCCAATAAAGGACGTATTCCTAAAAAG
>PCUD01000146.1:3583-4357 GCA_002786785.1 Ignavibacteriales bacterium CG18_big_fil_WC_8_21_14_2_50_31_20
CAGTATAATTTGTATCTTCAATAATTTTGGGTGGTGTAACTGTATAGTCAATTACAGCATCACATTCTGGACAATGAAATTTACCAACCATTCTTTCATCTTCAGAAAGGTCTAATTCAATATTGCAATTTGGACAAATTACGCTTTCAGGCACTGCATATTCGGGAAGTTCTTTTTTAAGCAATGCTTGACATTCGGAATTTTTACAATAATAATATTCAATTCCCTCATCTAAACACGATGCACAATATTCCTTTCCGCAACCGTGACATTTAGATAGCACTTCTTGATCTGGATGATTAAAACAAGTTTTCATACTAGTCCTTTAATTATTAAATACTACAATTAATCTTTTTCAACTTTTCAATCTCTTCTTTCAAATTATTATGGTTGTATATTTTTGAACTATCATATAATTCTTCTGCTTTCATTAGGTCTTCGCATCCACCCATCAAGTCTTTAAAATCAACTAATCTATTAATTGCCCGTAAGTAGTATATTTCTGAGTCCTGATTATTGGAATTAACAATATTATCCAAAAATAATTTTGCTCCAGTTGTATCAGCTAATGAAAGCATGCTTGTCACAATTGGGTAAACTAAACTTATGTCAGATGAGTCAATTTCTAACGCATTTTTAAATGTAGAAACCGCAGTTGTTAAATCGTGTGATACTAAAAAAACATAACCTTTTGCAACAGTAACCTCTTTAATCAAAGTTGAATCAAGTTCCAGTGCTTTGTCATAATCAAGTATTGATTTCTCAAATAATGAA
>PCUD01000146.1:4379-5788 GCA_002786785.1 Ignavibacteriales bacterium CG18_big_fil_WC_8_21_14_2_50_31_20
TTGCATTATCAAATAAAGCAATAGCGCTTATTGACGATTCTAATTTGTGTTCTTTGGATAATGTGATTGCGGAGTTGTAATATTCATCTGCAGTTTTTTGACATGAAAATAACTGAATGGAAATAGTAAAAATTACTAAACAATTGAAAATAGTTTTTGCCATATTAAACTCCACAAATTGTTTGGGTGAAAGCACAAGAATGACACCAATATAATCTTGTTTTTTATTCAAATGAAGAAATGAAATTAAATAATTCAATCCCTTTCCCAATGCTACTAATTAGATTTCTTGAGGTTTAAACTAAAGAAAAAGATTGAAGTATCCAAAGAGCAAGATTATACTTTCAAAGTTTACAGCTCCTTATTTAATTTTCTCTAAAAAAGATATTTATTATAAGTAATATTATTTGCTGTGGGTGAGACTTGCCTATTTTATCATTTGGGTCAACTGTGATTATTTGCATTTTTAGAATTTTCTTTAAAAACTATCATATCATAAATAATTTTAAACCAAATTATAATGCAGGGCAAAGCTTTTAGTGTAAATGGTTTAATATATTCGTTGCGAATAAATCGTGGAAATATATCGGTTGGGGATAAAGATGTTAGCAAAAATGCAAGTGCAAATAGAGCAATATTTAATTTGTTCTTTTCACTAATTACAAACCAAATTGCTGCACCAGTCATGGCAATAACATAAGTTGGGGATTCTGCTTTGTGATTAAATATTACAACCCAAATTAGTAAAGAAGATAAAGCTAACAATCTGAATGTATAATTTTTGTATTCTTTAATTTTAACAAATGGAATTAAAAAAACTATCACTCCAGCCAAAACAATGTACATTTTATTAAACTCTGCTCCGAACCATGAACTAAGTAAACCTATAACTGAAAGTCCATGCGAAGCTGTGTGATCATTAAATAACAAATTTCCAAAACTGTAGATTAGCAATTTATATTGTGAATAATCAATAAAAATTAGTGGAATTACTAAAAGTAAAACAGACCAAAGAATGGAATAAAGAACTAACTTCCATTTTTTAGGATAAAACAGAAATAGCACAAAACCAACTATTCCAAATAATTTTACAAACACAGAAAAAACTATTAACAATGTTGCAAAAGAATACTTTTCCCTTTCCAAAAGAGCAAATGCTAGGACAAATAATCCAGCAATTAGTCCGTTCGATTGTGCATTTTGCAGAGATGTCATTAATTCAATTGATAGAAGGATAAGAATAAATCCCTTTTGATATTTATTTAGTTTGGGTAAATAATACACTGATCCAACGAGAAGCAAAGCATTAAGCAAATTCCATAAATTTAAACCAAGCCAATCTGGAGTAATTGCAAATAAGCCGAAAAAGGCTGCAAATGTTGGACTGTATTTGAATAAATCCCAATGTT
>PCUD01000146.1:5800-22682 GCA_002786785.1 Ignavibacteriales bacterium CG18_big_fil_WC_8_21_14_2_50_31_20
CACAAAAATTATTACAATAATCTTATAATTAGATATTGTTGATTTTACTTTATTGGCCATTTTTAATTTTAATTATCTTATCCAAAATTCCTATACCACTCTTTCTCTTTTTTCTATTTTTCTAAATTTAGGAAAAATCTAAAATACAATACAAACTGGAGTTGGAGCTTTAATTTCCGACGCAAAATTTAATAATCCAGTTTTTCTATCACGTTTGAATGAAACAATATTGTGTGTGCGTTGATTTGCAACTAGTACATATTCTTCATTTGGTGATAATGAAAAATTGCGTGGACCATCACCTCGGGTTGATTCATTTCCAATCAATCGCAAAGTTCCATCAGAATGTACTTCAAATATTGCAATGCTGTTATGCCCACGGTTGGATGCGTATACAAACTTTCCATCCGATGATGTACGAATATCAGCACAAGTATTTGGTTCTGCATATCCATATGGCAAAGATGAAACCGAAATGCTTTTAATATATTTATTGCCATCAGATTTTTTTATAAGTGTGACTGTGGAATTAAGTTCATTTGCTACGTAAATCCATTTTTCATTTGGATGGAAAGCTAAATGACGCGGACCGGCTCCTGGTTTCATACTAATTTTGTAATCATCAGATGGTAATAATTTTTGTGATGTTTCATCCAAATGAGAAAAGAGGAGCTCGTTTGTTCCTAAATCAATTGAAATAACAATATCACTATTTGGCTCAAACCAAACCGAGTGAGCGTGAGGTGCTTTCTGTCGTTCTGTTGTTCCACTCCCAAAATGTTGTTGAAGAGCAAGTACATTGGATAATTCGCCATTATCGTTCAATTTAAGGAGACCAACATTACCGCCAGTATAATTGGCAGTTGCTACAAATCCAGCATTATTAACAGCTACAAAGCAAGGATGCGCTCCACCAGAAGAGCTTTTGCTTATAAACTCAAGACTATCTTCTGTAATTAAAAAGGATTCAACTGTTCCAACGCCATCAATATTTATTTCATTTACTGCCAACAGAAATTCCCTATCGGGACTTATTGCTAAAAATGATGGATTATCAGAAAAGGCGACCAATCCAATTTGTTTTAATTTGCCATCACCTTGCAGTAAATACTTATAAATACCCTGACTTGTGGAATCGGTATAAGTTCCTAAAAAGAAGGAATAAGTCTTGTTTTTCCCCATATTATAATCCTTGTTTTTTTGAAAACTCCATAGCATAAATATTGCAATTAAAGTAAAAAAGGATAAAATGAATTTGGATTTTCTACTAAATGTTAGATTCATAGTATTACTTATAATTAATTTTAGTTCCTTATAAAATAACAATAAAAAATAAAACTACCTTGTTGATTTAGTTTTATTAAACCATTTTTTTCTTGTCTTATTTTCTGTTGGCTTCGGTGATGCTGATTTAACAGATTTCGTTTTTCTTGGTGCTGCTTGCTTAGTTTGTTTTTGTGCTGCAGTTTTTGGATTTCTTTTTCCCTGCACTTGCTTTGGAGCTTTTACGGGATTGTGATCCATTAAAGGAAATGGATGGTCTTCAATAATGTTTATATTTTTTGAAATTAGTTTTTCAATATCTTTTAAGTATTCTTTTTCTTCGGCATCACAAAATGAAAATGCAGTACCTTCCGCACCGGCTCGTCCAGTTCTTCCAATACGATGAACGTACGTTTCAGCAATATTGGGTATTTCATAATTGATAACATATTCCAAATCGTCAACATCAATTCCACGAGCTGCAATATCTGTTGCTACTAATACACGTGTAGTTTGCTCTTTAAAATTTGTTAATGCACGTTGTCTTGCATTCTGTGCTTTGTTGCCGTGTATTGCTTCCGCTTTAATTTTATGTTTAATAAGAATTTTTACAACTTTATCCGCACCATGTTTTGTTCGTGTAAAAACTAAAGCCGTTTTAATGTTTGAATCCTTTAAAATGTCTACTAATAATGATGTTTTATTTCCTTTATCAACAAAATAAATGTTTTGTTTAATAATATCAACGGTTGAAGAAACTGGAGTTACAGAAACTTGCTCTGGATTGCTTAATATTGTTCCAGCAAGTTTTACAATTTCCGGAGGCATAGTTGCAGAGAAGAATAAAGACTGGCGCTTTTTAGGAAGCACAGCAATCATTTTTTTTACATCGTGAATAAATCCCATATCCAGCATTCTATCCGCTTCATCCAAAACAAAAATTTCAACATCCCTTAAACTCAAATGTCCTTGATTCATTAAATCAAGCAATCTACCAGGTGTTGCAACTAAAATATCAACTCCATTACGTAATGCAGTTGTTTGTGGATTTTGATTAACTCCACCAAAGATAACTGTGTAATTTAATCCAGTATGTCTTCCGTATGCCTTAAAACTTTCACCTATTTGAATTGCCAACTCACGAGTTGGAGTAACAATTAAACTCCTAATTTTGCGTTTTTTTCCATAAGCTCTATTTGCACCTAATAATTGCAAAATTGGAATTGCAAATGCAGCAGTCTTTCCAGTTCCGGTTTGGGCGCATCCAAGTAAATCGGTGCCTTGCAATACAATTGGAATTGATTCGGCTTGTATTGGTGTTGGAATGCTATAACCCTCTTCTTTTAGAGCTTTTAATATTGGTTCAACTATGTTTAACGAATTAAATTGGATGTTTGGTTTCTGCACTTTTATTGCAGATTCAGTTTTGTTTGTCAAGATTTATTCCTTTGTGTTTTTTTATTTGTTGCTAAGGTGATGCAATATGGCTTGAAGTGTTACGAATTTTTCGGTTGTTTCCAGTTTGCAGACTCTAAATTTATTTTTACTCTGTAAATTTACTAAAATTAAAGCAATTTAAATTAGTTTTGTTTTAACTGATACAAACATTGAGTGCAGACCTTGAAACTAACCACTAACATAGGTGTTTTTATTTTCTGCTTTTCGTTTTTATATATTTTACTTTTGGTTCAAATAATGTAAGCTGCTGGTTTAGAGGTAAACTATCTAAATAGTTTGAGATAAATAATTCCTTACCTTTTTGATCAGACCCTTCTGATACATTACGCATTCCATAGGTCAGATTCCATGGAATTATATTTGCAAATGAAAATAACTCTCTAATGTAATTGCTATCGTCATAAGTAATAAGCCATTTATGTTTGCAGTTCTTCATTGTTTCTGCAAGTTTAAAATGGTCAAATGATTTGTGCATATTTCCATTCTTTCCATATAATGCTGATTTTGTAGCTGAAAAATATGGTGGGTCAAGAAAAATAAATATGCGAACTCTCAAAATAATGATTTCTAAATTTTTCGAATTAAGAAATAAAGGCTAAAATTGCTCATTTCCACTTTAAAAATTGAATTCACTATTCCAACCACCAGATGCTCTATCAATTTCAAGCTGTCTTTCTAAATAGAGAACAAAATTAGTGTTTTCAAAAGCTTCATTTGTTTCCTCCCATAACTTCTTCAAATTATTAAAATCTTTAATAAACCATGTTGTTTCGCCAACTTCATCATTTTGATTATAACAATTTTCAAATTCAGAAAGAATAAAATTTAAATTCGTAATTGTTGAAACAGCATTTGTTTTTATATGTTTTGAATGAATATAAAAAAAAGAGTTTTTGAAATCCGCCTCTATAAGATATTCATAACTTTGTCCAAAATGTTTATTTATCATCATTAAATGTCACTTCTATATTCTCTACTAAATTCATCGTAAACAATTGATAATACTTTCATTCTTTCTTCCACATCCAATTGTTTCATTAATTTTTGCAATTCTGATTTTGAAATTGTCTGAACTTTCATGTTTATCAGATAGTTTTTAACTTCTTTTGAAATATCGTCAATTATTAGAATAACATTTCCATCGCTTAATCTATCTTTTGAAAAGTTAACTTTGAGTTCATTATAAATGCTTTTTGCCGAACTCTCATTCATAAGTCTTAGTTTTTTTATTTAATAAATAACTCCAAAATTTGTTGATAAATCAACGCCTTTATCATGTGCTGAAGTTCTAGTATCTCTATAGATTTTACAAGCAAATTTCTCTAAATGAACTTTAAGTATTGCAAAACAGAAAATTTCAAAATTTGTGGGATTAATCTCGATTTGATTTTCAATTAAAGCAAAGAATTCTTGATCATCTTTCGCTTTTTCAAGCCTTTTATCTGGAAGTGCAAAAAGAGGAATATCACCAAGCTTATTGTTAATGAAATATTTCAATAAACTTGGAATATCATGAATTAACTCATTTGCATTTTCGTAATACTTTTTACTTAACCCGTACTTTTTATTTGAAACAACAGATAACACTCCATATTTTGGCATATTTCTCGAAGGATATGCATCATAATATTTACCGCCAATATGTAAATCATGCCCAAGGATTATCTTAAATTTATCTACTGCTTTCTCGTAAGACTTTTTTATTTCACTATCAGTAAAAACCACCTTATTTTCAGTAATAAATTCTGTTAGAAGCCCATACTTAATTATAGGGAAAATAATCTTAGTCTTTGACCTTTTGATCATCGATTCTATTTGTTCTATGCAATATTGATAATTTAAATTCATAAAAACTAATTTATTGAGGTACAAAAATTATTTCTGTTAGTTAAAATAACATTAT
This sequence comes from Ignavibacteriales bacterium CG18_big_fil_WC_8_21_14_2_50_31_20, assembly GCA_002786785.1. GTDB lineage: Bacteria > Bacteroidota > Ignavibacteria > Ignavibacteriales > Melioribacteraceae > 1-14-2-50-31-20. The sequence continues at coordinate 10,425 of PCUD01000146.1, forward strand.
TTTTATCATTTATTCTTTCCAAATACTTGATTATTCAAAATCAAATGAATTGCTGTATAATTCTAAAATAAAATCAGAATGCCCAAATAAAACCCAACAAACATAATTGCATTCCTTATTCACAAAATAGCAAAAATATTTATAAGTTCTAAAAATTCACATGCTTAATTAAAAATCTTTTTTATTTTTGGGGGCTCCAAATCCGTCTGTTATTCATCAATCATTTTTTAATTTACTGTAAACCTCAAGGTCTGTAAAAACATTGCCTGTTAACAATTCGCCGTCTCGCTCAATTCCCTCAAATTTAAAATTTAGTCGTTTTGGAATATTTTTACTTGGGTCATTGCCCACAGCACATTTTATTTGTATCCTGTTCAGTCCAAGTTCATTAAATGCAAAATCACAAAGTTTACTAACTGATTTAGTCATTATCCCTTGCTTTTGATATTTTTCTGAAAGCCAATAACCAATCTCTGTTTTCTTGTTTGCTTTGTCTGTACTCTTTAAACCAATTAATCCAATAAATTCATTTTGATTCCTAATTGTAAAAACATATTCAAATCTATCTTCGGCAGCATTCACAACTGAATCAACAAAATTTTCTGTATCCTCAATTTTTTTTGTGTACTCAACAAATGGAAGCCATTTCCCAAGATATTCTCTTTGACCAATAATAGTATTAAAAATATCTGTTGAATCAGACAGCTTTAATTGTTCAAGTTCTATATTTCTATCTACTTGTATCTTCATGGTGTTGTTATTTTGTAACTAATATCCTAATAAAAGTAATCTGATATAACCTTAAAACTTCTTTTTCTATCTACTAATTAAAAAATAAAATTTTGAATGCACTGAACCCAATAAATATAATTGCATTCTTAATTATAAAAATAGTAAAAACCATTTATTTTTTCTAAAAAATTCTATTTTCTTGTATCGTATATTTTACGTAATTCAAAAATTGAAATTCCATAAGCGACTGCAACATTTAGCGATTGTTTAATTCCGTATTGAGGAATTTCCATTGTAAAATCGCAAAGATCAATTAAGTCTTGTGAAACGCCTGTAATTTCATTACCAACAATTAGAGCAATGGGGAACTCGCTGCTTTCAATTGAATAATGAACTCTACTATCTTTAGTTTGTTCTAATGCGGCTATTTTAATTCCCTCAGATTTTAGCTTCAAAATCACATCTTTCGGATTTTCGGCAAATTCCCATTCAACACTTTCGGTTGAGCCCAATGCTGTTTTTAGAATATCCTTATTTGGTGGATGGGGCGTATATCCACAAAGAAAAAGTTTTTTAATCATTGCTCCATCAGAAGTTCTAAAAATAGAGCCAACATTATAGCTGCTACGAATGCTATTCAGAATTACATAAACTGGCAGCTTATCAACAGAATCAATTGTTTCAAGTGAACTTCTGTTTGAAGAAATTTCTTGGTGTGTAAGTTTTTTCATTTATTTATTAAAATAGTAGATGATAAATTCATCTACTAAAATTATCTTTGTTAAGTTAATTTAATATTTTTAGTGGCTAATTGACCGCAAGCTGCAGCAATATCATCACCTTGAGTATCCCGAACCATAACAGTAATGTAATTGTCCCTAAGTTTACTAACAAATGTCTCTATATCAACTTTTGAAGTAGGCTCTAACTCTTGTGAAATTCCTTCTGGACTCATGTGTGCAATGCTATTAAATGGAATTACATTTATTTTTGATGGAAGACTTCGGCAAATTTTGGTAAGTGCTCTAATATCTTCTTCCCTGTCATTAATCCCTTTAAGCATAATATATTCAAAAGTGATTCGTGTATCAGTTATTTTTGAATAATATCTAACAGCATCTAAAACATCTGCTAAAGGAAATCTTTTATTTACAGGCATAATTTTGCTGCGCACATCATCAAAAGCAGAGTGAAGTGATAATGCAAGTTTAATTCTGTATGGGGAATCAGCCAAAGCTCTTATTTGATCTGGAATGCCAGAAGTAGAAACAGTAATTCTGTTTCTACTAATTCTATTATTATGTTGGCTTGTAAAAATATCCAAAGCACCTAAAGTATTTTGAAAATTAATTAACGGTTCACCCATTCCCATAAAAACAATATTTGAAATAAAGTTTTTCCCAAACTCTTTAGCAGTTAAAAAATATTGGTCAACAATTTCCCCAATCGTTAAATTTCTCTTAAATCCCATAACTCCCGTAGCACAAAATTTACAATCAAGTGGGCAACCAACTTGAGTTGATATACAAAGAGTATTGCGGTCACCACCAGGAATTAAAACAGTTTCAATTGAATAATCATCCTGAGTAGAAAACAGAAATTTTTTTGTTTCACTTAATGTTGAATTTTGTACTTCCTTAAGTGTTAAGGTTTTCAAAGTGAAATCGTAATTTAATTTTTTACGAAGTCCTTTAGGAAGTGTACCCATATCTTCAAACTTGGTTACAAGATTATTATAAAGCCAATTAAAAACTTGGGAAGCTCTAAATTTCTTTTCTCCAATAGAAAGAAAATATTGTTCTAGTTCGGAAAGGGTTAACCCTTTTATTTCAATTTTTTTCTTTGAATTCATAATTGTAAATATAATATAGATGTTTATAAGTTTCAAAATCAATATTCATTTAAAAACATTAAATTTTAAAAGCACTTTAAGATTTAGAATCATGATTTTGAAATTCCATATAAATTATAAAACACTAAAATATTATTTAGCACAAATATTGATATTGCAGTTGGGAATAATTAGTTTGAAATTGAGTATAAAAATATATAGGAAAAATCATGAAATTTAGTTTAACAGAAGAACAAACAATGATTCAAGAAATGGCTCGGGATTTTGCCCAAGCTGAAATTGCTCCATCTGCTATTGAGCGAGATAAAAATTCAGTATTTCCAACTGAAATTATAAAAAAAATGGCGGAGCTTGGTTTAATGGGAATGATGGTAAATCCCAAATATGACGGAGCAGGAATGGATACCGTGAGCTATTGTTTGGCTATGATGGAGATATCAAAAGTTGATGCATCAGTTGGTGTAATTATGTCGGTCAATAATTCATTAGTGACTTTTGGCCTCGAAAAATGGGGCTCGGAGTTTATTAAAGAAAAATATTTGAAACCATTAGCACGTGGTGAAAAACTTGGTGCGTTTGCACTTTCTGAACCAGAAGCTGGAAGTGACGCTACACAGCAGCAAACAAATGCGATAAAGGATGGCGACCATTGGGTAATTAATGGAATGAAAAATTGGATTACAAATGGTGAATCAGCAGATTATTATATTGTTATGGCCCAAACTGACAAAGCGAAAAAACATCATGGAATTACAGCATTCCTTGTTGAAAAAGGAACTCCAGGTTTTGAGCATGGTGTTCACGAGGATAAACTTGGCATCCGAAGCTCTGATACTTGTTCGCTAACTTTTACTGATTGTCGTGTTCCAGATGAAAATGTTATTTGGGAAGTTGGTAAAGGATTTACTTTTGCTATGAATACTCTTAATGGTGGTCGTTATGGAATTGCTTCGCAAGCAGTTGGAATTGCCCAAGCATCTCTTGACTCTTCAATTAGTTATGCAAAAGTTAGGAAAGCTTTTGGAACTGAAATTGCGAACCATCAAGCTATCCAATTTAAAATTGCAGATATGGCAACTCGGACTGAAGCTGCAAAATTATTAACTCTTCAAGCAGCAGCATTAAAGGACGAAGGAAAACCATATATTAAGGAAGCTTCAATGGCAAAATTATTTGCATCGGAAACAGCGGTTAAAAACGCACTTGAAGCTATCCAAATACATGGTGGTTATGGTTATGTTCGTGAATACAAGGTTGAAAGATTTTTACGTGATGCAAAAATTACTGAAATTTATGAAGGGACAAATGAAATTCAACGAATAATAATTGGACGCCAATTATTGAGAGATTAATTAACAAGACATGTTACGTTGTGTCATACCCGTCCCGACGTGTCGGGATAATCGGGCATCTTTAGATAGATTCACGCTAAAAACATGCGGGAATGACAGATTGTTTTCAATATTTTGCGTAACGTGAGCTAATAAAACTGATTTATAATTTCGAGGTTTAAAAGCCTCGAAATTAGTTACTATTTAATAAAGAATTGAAATGAAAAAAATAATTGAAATTAAAGCACTTCCAGAAAAGAAAATATTTTTAAAATATTCTAATGGAATGGAAGGAATTATTTCACTTCAAAAAATGATTACACGAGAAGAATTTGCAAAATTTCAGAATGTTGATATTTTTGTTGATATTCGTATTGATGAGAGTTCAGGTGATATTATAATTAATGGTAATATTGAATTGTGTAAAAATGCTATTTATGGTATTCTTGAATTAAAAAAACAAATGGCATCTCTTGGTTTGCCAATGGGCGAATGATGAAAAAAATAATTTTAATTTTATCCCTTTTTTCAATTTATCTCCAAGCACAAACAGACTGGGAAAGGTGGGAAAAGAAAAGTGCTAATTTCCAGATTCAAAATGAAGAAAATAATTCATCTAATATTTCACAAAATAATTCTTTTTTATCGTTGCTAAAAATTAGTTACCAAGTATTAATTTCAGATTATGATGGGGATAATTGCCCTTTTTATCCAACTTGCTCGCAATTTTATGCTCTAGCAATAAATGAAACCAATATTCTAAAAGGAACTTTAATGTTTGCGGATAGATTTACTCGCGATTCAAATTTGTTTAAATCTAAAAACCATTATGCACGTCATTTTTCTGAAAAGTTTTTTGACCCAATTGAAAACTATTTGTTATCTGATAGCACAATTATTTTTTATTCCAGAGAAAAGATTGTGAAATAGATTTCATAAAATATTTAAAACAAATTTGAGGTTTTATCCATTAGAATGTCTTTTGCAAAGGCCCCGAATGTTTCAAGTAAACAATTTTACAGTAAGAATGAAAAAATTTATAAAAGTAAATTCCTCAGTTTTAAGTATTATTTTCTCTTTTTTTGCTTTAGCACCACTTATAGCACAAACTGAAAACGGGAATATTTGGTCTGATAAAAATCGTTTAGCTTTTGGTAATCACCTTTTTTGTGAAAAGGATTATTTAAGAGCAATTGATGAATTTCAATGCGTTCTAATTAAAAACTGGAATGATACATTACAATTTAAAATTGCTACTTCCTATTTTAGAATGAAGCATTATGATAAAGCTTTTAATGAATTTGAGAAATTTACACCAAATTCATCTATGTATTTGCAAAGTGAAAATGAAAAATTTAGAACACTATTTTTGAGTGAAAATTATTCTTCAATGCAAAATAAAATTAAAAATTCAAAGCGTTATTCTGGGAATAACTCGATTGAATTATTAAGATTGTTAAATTCATCAATGCTTTTGACTAACGCGGAGTTACCACAAAAATCAAAATTCATCTCAATTTATGAAAATGAGGACAAAAATATTTTATCGGAATTTTATAATTGGAAGGAAAATCCACCATACAAAAATCCAACAATAGCTGCTATTTTATCTATTATCCCTGGACTTGGGAAAATTTATGCAGATGAAATTGGGGACGGAATTACTTCATTCGTTTTAACTGGACTGTTCACTTATCTTGCAATTAATAAATTTCAAAACAACCAGCAAACCAGTGCTTGGATTTATACTGGGCTTTCAGCTTTTTTTTATTCGGGAAATATTTATGGCTCATATACCGCAACGCAAAATTATAATGCTGGAATTAAATTTAATTTTGAGAATGAAGTAAAAATATTTGTTAATGATAGAAATCAATTTTTACCAACCCCAAAATTCTTGTGTGATTGATGAGCAAAAAAATTGTCATATTGTTCATTTCTTTTAGCTCTATTTTCCCAATTAAAGCCCAAAAATTGAATAATCAAAAATTTTTTGCCGATTCACTTTTTGCCTCAGAAAACTATTTTGATGCAATTACAGAGTACAAAAGATTGCAATTCTTTTCCAAGAAAAATGGGAAATATTTTGAATCAAATTTCAAAATAGCGTTGAGCTACAAAGCTGGTGGAAAATATGATAATGCAATTAAATACTTTAATTTGGCAAAACGTGATGCCAAATTATTAGAAGATTCAATTCAAATTGATTTACAAATAATTAGAACGAATATTTTAAGAAGAACAATTCCAGAAGCTTTATTTCTTATTGAAAAATTTGAAGTTAAGAATGTAGGCAGAATTGATACATCATTAATTAATTATTGGACTGGTTGGGCTTATTTGGTAAATGACGATTGGGAATCTGCATCACAAGAATTCTCAAAAATTGATAAATTCCACCAATTAAAAATGCTCTCCGATAGTGTTTTTTCTGCTAAATATTCGGTTCCTCTTGCCAAATTTATTTCTTCTGTTCTTCCTGGTTCTGGACAATTTTATACTGGTAATTATTGGTCAGGCGTTTTTTCGCTTGCATGGAATCTATTTGGAGGGTATTTAACAATTAATGCATTTTTAACAGACCGCACTTTTGAAGGAATTTTAATGGGAAGTTTAATTTGGGCCAGATTTTATAGAGGAAATTTAACAAATGCTGAAAAATTTGCAATAAAAGAAAACAATAAAATTTCAAATAATGCATATAAATTTTTAATGGAAAAATATTTGGGTGAAAAACCTTAGACTAATTAAAGAAATATTCGCTATTTTTAAGTTAAATAATAGTAAAAATTAGGAGATCAAAAAATGAGTAAAGGTTTAAAAATAGGTTTGGGTGTCCTTGCTGGAATTATAATTATTGCATTTATTGTTATTTCGTGGTTTGTTGGTCATTATAATACTCTGGTTACAATGGAAGAGCAGGTAACACAAACCTGGAGTCAAGTTGAAAATCAATACCAACGTCGTGCAGATTTAATTCCAAACTTAGTTAGCACAGTTAAAGGAGTAGCAGAATTTGAAAAGGAAACTTTTACAGCTGTAACAGAAGCTCGCTCAAAGGTAAATCAAATTAATGTAAATTCCGATATGTTAAATAATCCACAAGCTTTTCAGCAATTTCAAGCAGCTCAGGATAATCTTGGGTCGGCGCTTTCACGGTTGTTAGTAACTGTTGAAAAATATCCTGACTTAAAAGCCAACGAAAATTTCTTGCAGCTTCAAGCACAATTGGAAGGCACAGAAAACAGAATTTCTGTTGAAAGACGAAACTTTAATTTGGCTGTGCAAGGTTTTAATACCACTATTAGACAGTTCCCAGCAAATTTTATTGCAGGTATTGCAGGATTTTCTCAAAAAGCATATTTTCAAGCTGTTACTGGTTCGGATGTTGCACCAAAAGTTGAGTTTTAAAGTTTGAATATATTTATTCCAAAATATAGATTGCGAAAATTTTCAAAAGCTATTTTTTCTAGGGAAATAGCTTTTGTGTTTATGCTTTTATTTGCGGCTAATGTTTTTGCCCAGCCAAAAGTTCCTCAATTAACGCAATATGCAAACGATTTAACAAACACAATTTCTGCCAATGAATTAAGGCAAATAAACAGCGAACTTAAAAATTTTGATGATGCTACTTCAAACCAAATAATTTTATTAATAATTCCAACACTTGAAAGCTATCCAATTGAAATGTTTGCCAACGAAGTTGCAATGAAAAACAAAATTGGTACTAAAGAAAATAGCAACGGGGTTTTATTCTTGGTTGCTAAAAATGATAGAAAAATGCGAATAGAAGTTGGTTATGGATTGGAAGGAGCAATTCCAGATGCTTTGGCAAGTTCTATTATTAGGAATGAAGTAGCACCATATTTTAAGCAAAATGATTATAATTCTGGAGTAATTGCTGGATTATCTGCTATAATTGCTGCAAGTAAAGGCGAGTATACTAATGATAGGAAAAGACAAAAAGAAGATGACGAAATGAGTTTTCCATGGGGATTTTTAATTTTTATTATCATCTTTTTAGTCTTTGGTAGAAATAGAGGTGGATTAGGTGCTTTATTTTTACTTGGTGCTCTTGGTGGAAGTGGACGAAGCAGCGGTGGTTTTGGCGGCGGGGGATTTTCTGGCGGCGGTTTTAGTGGCGGCGGAGGAAGCTTCGGTGGTGGTGGCTCAAGTGGTGGCTGGTAAAAATGAATATTCTAGAAGGGATTAAGTTATTTAATGACGGAAATTATTTTGAAGCTCACGACTATTTTGAAGAATTGTGGATTAACTCAACCGGAAGTTATTCCGAATTTTATAAAGCTTTCGTACAAATTTCAGTTGGTTCTTTTCATTTGATTAGTAATAATTTTAATGGTGCTTTAAGCCAATACTCTAAAGGAGTCGAAAAATTACAAAAATTTCCAAATAATTTTGAAAATATTAGGGTATTAAAATTTAGACAAGATATAAATTTCATAATTAATGAAATTAAAGTTTTTTATTCAAAAAAAATTTATAATTTTAAGGTAACAAAAATACCTTTTATTGAACTAAACACTTAACAAAACTTAGGAGAAAGTTATGGCAATAATGATCACTGATGATTGCATCAACTGTGGAGCTTGTGAACCAGAATGTCCAAACACTGCAATTTATGAAGCTGGAGTTGAATGGGAAATGGACGGAGCTACAGGCGGTGAAGGCGATGCAGCACCATCTGGAAAAACTGGTTTCTTTTCTGACGAATTCTTTTACATCGTTCCAGATAAATGTACAGAATGTGTAGGATTTCATGATGAACCACAATGCGTATCTGTTTGTCCAGTAGATGCTTGTGTACCTTCTACTTTATAAATCTATTTTTAGATTTTAATAAATTCAACCCAATTATGTTTATTTGCATAATTGGGTTTTTTATTTAATTTTGTAAATTTTATTATCTTGTAGCACAGATTAGTAATCTGTGTTTAATATACAAAAAGAAATAAAATTTATAAGTAAACCCGTTTTAAGATTAGGAATAAAATGCAAATAGGCAAATATAAAATTCATACAATTGAAAGTGGCGATTTGCTTTTAGATGGTGGAGCAATGTATGGAGTTATTCCAAAACCTTTATGGGAAAAAAGCAGCCCTGCCGATGAAAAAAATAGAATTCATTTAAAAACACGCCATTTATTGTTAGTTAGTGAAGATAAGAAAATTCTAATTGATACTGGTGCAGGTAAAAATTGGAATGAGAAATTTGAAAAAATATATGCAATAGATTATTCTGTGCACGATATGTTTCCAGCACTTGCGCAAATTGGAATTAAACCAGATGAAATTACAGATGTTATTTTAACACATCTCCATTTTGATCATGTTGGCGGAGCTGTTGTTTTTGAAAATGGCAAACCAATCCCTGCATTTCCAAATGCAAATTATCATGTTCAACAAAAACAATTTGAGTGGGCAATAAATCCTAGCGAACGAGATAGAGCAAGTTATTTTAATGAAAGATACGTTACACTTCTAAATGAAGGGATATTAAAGCAACATAATGGCAATTTTCAGTTTGATGAAAATATAAATCTTATTGTGGCTAACGGACATACACCTTCGCAACAATTGGTAAAAATATCTGATACTTCCGAAACACTTTTGTATTGTGGCGATTTAATTCCACTTGCAAGCCATATTTCTTTGCCATTTATAATGGGTTACGACTTGCAACCAATTGTTACTTTAAATGAAAAAAAAGAAATTCTTCCACAAGCAGTTAAAGAAAATTGGCATTTATTTTTTGAACACGATCCCATAATTGCAGCTGCTACAATTACCACAAACGAACGTGGTTTCATTTTCAAAGAAACTTTTGAGGTAATTTAGTGCACGAAGAATTTAATGGCTTTGAAAAGGTTTGTAAAGTTTCCAAATTAAATGAAAATGAAGGCCAGCACTTTAAAATAAAATCAATTGATGTTGCACTTTTTAAAGTGGGAGGAAAAGTTTACGCACTTAATAATATATGTCCACATCAAAAAGCTAACATTATGCATGATGGCTTTATTGAAGATGGTTTTGTAATTTGTCCTGCACATGGTTGGAGTTTTAGTTTAATAGATGGTAAAATGAATGAAATTGGATGCAAACTTGATTCCTACGAAGTTAAAATTATTGATGAATTTGTCTATGTAAAAGTATTTGGCAAAAAGTTCAATTGGAATTTTTAAGTAGAATGAAAATAACCAATAAAATAGTAATTGAAACAGCTCAAAAATTTGGTTTTGATTTGGTTGGATTTGCAGACTCAACTACTTTAAATGAAGAAGTAAGTAATCTTAAGAATTGGTTAATTAATGGCTTCAATTCCAAAATGAGTTATATGGAACGAAATATTGAAAAGCGATTAGATGTAAAAGAAATTCTTCCTTCTGCGAAATCTGTTATATCACTTGCTCTTAATTATTATGTGAAAGGCGAATTTTCAAATAATTACCAAAATGGTAAAATATCTCGTTATGCTTGGGGAACGGATTATCATTACATTATTTGGGAAAAATTAGGACAACTAATTTCAGAATTAAAGGTAATTGATAATAATTTTGAAGCTAAAAGCTATGTTGATACTGGTCCCGTTATGGATAAAGCGTGGGCAGTACGTTCTGGAATTGGTTGGCAAGGGAAAAATTCCAATATTTTAAATAAACAAATTGGAAGTTGGTTTTTTATTGCCACCATTGTAACAAATTATAATTTTTCTGTAAGTAAAATAGTAACAGACCATTGTGGAAAATGTATGGCATGTATTGACGCTTGTCCAACAAATGCAATTGTTGAACCATATATTATAGATGCAAATAAATGCATTTCAAATTTAACAATTGAAAACAAAGATGAAATTCCTATTGAGTTTAAAGGTAAATTTAAAGGTTGGATTTTTGGTTGTGATATTTGCCAGGACGTTTGTCCATGGAATCAAAAATTTTCTACTGCGACCAAAATTCCAGAATTTTTGATTGGAGAAAATAGAGAAATTGATTTGCAAAGTGTAAGTAAATTGACAAATAGTGAATTCAAAAAAAAGTATGTTTCATCACCAATTTATAGAGCAAAAGCTAAAGGATTAAAAAGGAACGCAAAATTTTTATTAGAAGATAATTTAGAAACAGATTAAGATTTAGAAATTATCTTTTATCCCGAGTCTTTATTCTTGAATCTTATGTCTTTAATACGAATCTAACAATTTTGAATAAAAAATATAACTGATAAATAGGAGAATATAAGATGGCTGAAAATCATCACAAAGTAATTATAATTGGAAGTGGTCCTGCTGGATTAACTGCAGCAATTTATGCTTCACGTGCAAATTTAAATCCAATAATATTTGAAGGAATTCAACCAGGCGGACAGTTAACAATTACTACAGAAGTTGATAACTATCCTGGATTTAAGGAAGGAATTCAAGGTCCAGAATTAATGGAAATTATGCGTGAACAAGCAATTCGTTTTGGTGCAGAAGCATATTTTAAAGCAGCAACAGAAGTTGATTTTTCTGAAAGACCATTTAAAATTATTACAGACGATAATCAAAAACACACGGCAGATTCAGTGATTATTGCTACTGGTGCTTCTGCTCGCTTACTTGGTATTCCTAGTGAATCAAAATATATGGGCTTCGGAGTTTCAGCTTGTGCAACTTGTGATGGTTTTTTCTATAAAGGGAAAAAAGTAATTGTAGTTGGTGGTGGAGATACTGCAATGGAAGAAGCAACTTACTTAACAAAATTTGCTTCAGAAGTAATTTTAATTCACAGACGAGAAGAATTCCGTGCATCCAAAATAATGGAAGACCGCGCAAAAAAGAATCCAAAAATTAAGTTTATGACAAATCAAACAATTAAAGAAGTTGTTGGAACTGAAAATAAGGGTATCAAATCTGTTACTGGAGTTATACTTGAAAATACAAAAGATGGCTCTTTAACCGAAATGGATATTGATGGAATTTTTATTGCAATTGGTCACAGTCCGAATACAAAAGTTTTTGGCGACCAATTAGATAAAGATGAAACTGGATACTTAAATACAATTCCCGGCACAACCAAAACTAATATTGAAGGCGTTTTTGCTGCTGGTGATGTCTCTGATAAAACATACCGACAAGCAATTACTGCTGCAGGCACAGGTTGTATGGCTGCACTTGATGCTCAACATTTTCTTGAAGAACACGAAATAGCGTAAATATTTATTTTTTAGTTCTCATTTTAGCCCAATTTACTTCTAAATTTGGCTAAAATGAATTCTATTAAAAATTAAAACAAATACTTTATTCCAACAAATCCACCGATAAGTAATACTGTAAAGGCAATAGCAAGT
>PCUD01000146.1:22711-34856 GCA_002786785.1 Ignavibacteriales bacterium CG18_big_fil_WC_8_21_14_2_50_31_20
TAGAGCAGCAACTAAAAAGAATCTTCCAGCACGACTAATAATAGAAGCTAATACAAATAAAAGCAAATTAATTTCGAAAGCTCCAGCCGAAATTGTAAAAACTTTGTAGGGTATTGGTGTAAAGCCAGCAGCGAAAACAATCCAAAAATTCCATTCTTCGTAAAGTTCTTTTACTTCGAAAAAAATATTTTCAGTAAATCCCGGAATATTATTAAAGAAGAAAAGAGCAAAATTAGAGAATTCTCGTTCGCCACCCCACCAAACAAAATGTCCAATAGCATAGCCAAGTAAAGCACCAAGCACTGAAGCAACAGTACAATTTAATGCAAATTTAAAAGCTTTTTTCCTTGCACCCAAAACAAGCGCAATTAATAAAGCATCTGGAGGAATTGGGAAAAACGAAGACTCGGCAAAAGCGAGCATAAATAAAGCTATTGGTCCGTATGGCGTTTCTGCCCAATGGAGCATCCAGTCGTAAACTTGTCGTAATATTTTCATATAGTTATCAATTGTTTTTATTTTTGAAAACAATTATACAAAAAAAATATTTGGTTTTAATAATTTGAGGATTAAATAAAAATAAAGTATTTTACAACCTACTTCAAAAAGGATATTATGTCAGAGACGAAAAATGAAAGACTACTCTCATTAGATGTCTTTCGAGGAATCACAATTCTTGGAATGATTTTGGTAAACAATCCAGGCTCTTGGTCGGATGTATACTCACCACTACTTCACGCAAAATGGAATGGCTGCACACCAACCGATTTAATCTTCCCATTTTTCCTTTTCATTGTTGGGGTTGCAACAACTTTTTCACTATCAAAATACAGAAGTTCTGAGAATCATAATAAAGATGTTTACTTTAGATTAATTCGTAGAAGTTTAACAATTTTTTTACTTGGATTATTTCTTAGTGGATTTCCAAATTTTGATTTATCAACAATAAGAATACCAGGAGTTTTAGCTCGTATTGCTGTTGTTTATTTCTTTACCTCTTTAATATTTTTAAATGTGCGTAAAGAAAATCTTGTTTTTGTTTTATCATCACTTCTGCTAATTTATTGGGGGTTAATGACTTTAGTTCCAGTTCCAGGATTTGGTGAACCAAATTTAGAGCCAGCAACAAATTTAGGTGCTTGGTTGGATAGATTGCTTCTGGATGGGCATCTTTGGTCTGCTTCAAAAACTTGGGATCCAGAGGGAATCTTAAGCACAGTCCCAGCAATTGGAACTGCTTTAATTGGAATTTTAACGGGCTATTGGCTTAAAAGTGATAATGACAAAACTACAAAAACTGTCTGGATGTTTTTTTATGGATCTGTTTTAATGGCTTTAGGTTATGCTTGGGATTTTTGGTTTCCAATTAATAAAAGTTTATGGACAAGCTCGTATGTATTATTTACTGGTGGATTAGCACTTATATTTTTAGCTTTTTGTTATTGGCTAATTGATGTTCAAGATAAAAAGTTTTGGATTAAACCTTTTCACATTTATGGAACAAATGCAATTACTGTTTTCTTTTTATCAAGCCTAGTTGCAAAACTTTTATATTTAATTAAAATTACTGGTGAAGATGGTGTTACTGTTTCACTTAAATCAGTTATTTTTAACAATGTTTTTCTTCCCATAGCATCGCCAATAAATGCTTCTCTTTTGTTTGCCATTAGTTACATTTTAATTTGGTTGTTTGTAATTTGGCTTTTATACAGAAAGCAAATATTTATTAAAGTTTAGTTTTTAGAGTTAAGTATTTTTAATAAATCAATACTACAATAAATGGAGAAATCAAATGCCAGGATTAAGTAAATTCAAAACAATTCCAGATTTATATTTTCATTTAGCCGAGGTTTTTGGACCTAAATCAAATCATGGAATTTTTAGACAAAAAATAGATGGCAAATATGAAGATATATCTTACGCAACATTTAAAGAAGAAACAGAAACATTTGCTTTTGGATTAGCGTCTCTTGGTGTTAAACGTGAAGATAAAGTTGCAATAATTTCTGAAAACCGCCCAGAATGGATGTATACTGACATGGCAATTCTTGGTCTTGGCGCTGTTGATGTTCCGCTTTATCCAATTTCGACCTCCGATTCTATTGAGTTTATTTTGAAAAATTCTGAATCTGTTGGGATCGTAGTTTCGAATCAATTTCACATGAATAAAGTATTAAAAATTAGAGAGAGTGTTAAATCACTAAAATTTATTATTGTGATGAATGATATTGATATAGCTGAATACAAAGATGTATATTTAATGAAAAATATTCAAAAAATGGGAGTTGAATATAGAAACGATAATCCAAAACATTTTAATGATAATATAAAATTAGCGCGCGAAAATGATTTATGCACTTTAATTTACACTTCTGGAACTACTGGTGAACCTAAGGGAGTTATGTTAACTCATAAAAATATTATTTCAAATGTTAATGCTGTTCACGAAATTATCGAAATTTCTGAAACTGATGTTTTCCTTTCATTCCTTCCACTGTGTCATATATTGGAAAGAATGGCTGGCTATTACACGGCTTTATCTTCAGGTGCTCAAATTGCTTTTGCCGAAAGTATTGAAAAAGTGGCTACAAATTTAATTGAAGTAAAACCAACAGTTATGACTGCAGTTCCAAGATTGTTTGAAAGGATTTATTCTAAAATTAGAAAAGGTGTTGATGCTTCTCCCGAGAAAAAACAAAAAATATTTAATTGGGCTATTTCTATTGGAACTGAATATCAGCAAGCTAAAAAAACTGAACGAGGTGTTCCAGTTGGCTTAACTTTAAAACATAAATTAGCCGATAAATTGGTTTATAGTAAAATTCGCGAAAAAACGGGCGGACGATTGCGCTTCTTTATTTCTGGAGGAGCAGCTTTAGCTCGTGAACTTGGTGAGTTTTTTGAGGCTGTTGGAATTTTAATTTTGGAAGGTTACGGCTTAACAGAATCTTCACCAGTTATTGCGGTAAACAGACCTTATAACTATAAATTTGGAACTGTTGGGCAAACAATGCCTGGAGTTGAGGTTAAAATTGCTCCCGATGGCGAAATTCTTGCTTATGGCCCAAACATTATGCAAGGATATTATAAAAATAAAAAGGAAACAGACGAAACAATTAAAAATGGTTGGCTGCATACTGGTGATATTGGTGTTTTTGATGCAGAAGGTTTTCTAATGATTACGGATAGAAAAAAATCATTATTTAAAACTACTACAGGTAAATACATTGCACCAACCCCTATAGAAAATCTATTTTTAGGAAGTAAATATATTGATCAATTTATAATAATTGGAGACAGAAGAATGTTCATCACAGCGTTAATTGTCCCAGATTTTGAAGCATTAAAAGAATATGCTGATGCTCATAGAATTACTTATAAAGACCCAATGGAATTAACGCAAATGAAGCAAATTTATGAAATGCTCGAAAATGATTTGGGGCAATTTCAGCGCAAATTAGCTGGCTATGAAAAAGTTCGTAAATTCACTATTTTGGAAAAACCATTTACTATTGAAGGTGGTGAAATGACTCCTTCAATGAAACTTAAAAGAAAAGTTATTGAAGAGCGTTATAGCAATCTGATTGAGGAAATGTATGAAGGAATAGAGTAATTGTTTTTTTTAATTAAATTGTAAATTTAAAATGTCTAAATCTTTTGTAGATTTAGACATTTTTTATTACTATTAAAAATATTATATGGAACAAATGGTTTTTTATGAAATACAAAGTTGTTTTGTTTGATGCTGATGGTACACTTTATAATTTTGATAAAGCTGCTGTTCAAGCGTTAAAATCAAGTTTTGAAAAATATAATTTAACATGGACAGATAATATTTTTGAATTTTATGAGCAAGTAAATAAAAAATTATGGAATGATTTTGAAAAAGGATTAATTTCAACAAGTGAAATTAAAACAGAACGTTTCAAGCAATTTTTTGATGTAATTAATGTCCGCGGAATTAATTCGGTTCAATTTAGTTTCGATTATTTAGATGCCCTTTCCCAAAATAATTTTTTGTTGGAAGAGGCTGAAGATATTGTGAATTGGAGTAGCAAAAAATTTGAGCTTGCAATTGTAACCAATGGATTAGCCTCTGTGCAAAATCCACGATTTATGAACTCCGAATTAAGAAAATATTTTAAGTACATAATTATTTCGGAGGAGATTGGATTTGCTAAACCTAAAAGTGAGTTTTTTGATTTTACATTTCAAAAATTCAATAATCCAAGTAAAAAAGATGTAATTATTATTGGCGACAATTTAAATTCTGATATAAAAGGTGGATTGGATTATGGTATTGATGCATGTTGGTTTAATCCAGCTAAAGCTAAAAACATTAATGGAATAATTCCTACTTATGAAATATCAAATTTAAATGAATTAAAAAAGATTCTAATGTAATGTTTATATTTAATAACAGAAATTTGGATTAAAATGGAAGTTCTTGAAATATTAAAAGTAGCAATTACATCACTCAAAGCTAACAAACTAAGATCATCGCTTACTATTCTTGGAATTGTAGTTGGAATATTTTCAATAATTGCAATAAGTACAATTATAACAATGTTGCAAACCAGTATTGAAGAAGGGGTTTCTTCACTTGGGAAAAATACATTTCAAGTTCAAAAATGGCCAGCTGTGCGTATGGGCGGACCAGGTGAAATGTCAAAATATCGTAATAGAAAAGATATTACTTTAAATAATTTTGATGACTTAGATAAAAAGTTAGTTGAAGCTAAATCTGTTGCTGCTTCTTCTGCTCGTGGAGGACGCGTTGTTAAGTACGAAAGTGAAAAAACTAATCCAAATGTGCTAATTCATGGAATTACTCCAAATGCTTTTATAACACGCGATTGGAATGTTGAAGTTGGTCGTGCAATAAATATTCAAGATTATAATAGCGCCAGAAAAGTAGTAGTTCTTGGAACTGATTTACTTAAAACTTTATTCAAAAATAAAAATATTAATCCAATAGGAGAAGAAATTTCTGTAAACGGAAATAGACTAAAAATTATTGGAATTTTGGAAGAGCAAGGAGCAATATTTGGTCAAAGTCAAGGAAACTTAGCCATTATTCCGCTCACAACTTTTCAAAGCATTTATGGAAATAGACGTTCTCTTTCAATTTCTGTAATGTCAAAAGACAAAGCCGATTATTCTAATTTAATGGAAATTACAGAAGGTTATTTACGGACAATTAGAAAAGTGTTTCCTGGAGATGAAAACGATTTTGAGATAGTTTCAAATGAATCAATTATGCAACAAATTAATGATATAACTTCTGGAGTTAGAATTGGAGCGTTTGTTATTGCCGGAATTGCATTGCTTGCTGCCGGTGTTGGAATTATGAATATTATGCTCGTCTCTGTTACCGAAAGAACAAAAGAGATTGGTCTTAGAAAAGCAGTTGGTGCCAAAAAGAAAAATATTTTAATGCAGTTTCTCGCTGAGGCTGTAACGCTAAGTTTAATAGGTGGATTTGTTGGAATTGTTTTAGGGCTGCTTGTGGGAAATGTAGTTGGCTCTCAATTAAATGCTGTTGCTTCTATTCCTTATGATTGGGTTGCTATTGGGGTTTTTTTATGTGTTTTAATTGGTGTAGGATTTGGAACTTATCCAGCTTATAAAGCTTCAAATCTTGACCCTATTGAAGCATTGCGATGGGAATAGAAAAAATATAAAATAGTTCCAATTTTCATCTTTTTATTTCATTACAAATAATCTTATTTTTAAGCCATTATATTTATTAATAGCTTAAAGAATATTTGCGAAAAATAAACACATACATATTGATTTCCTTTTTTGTGGTGAGTAATATTTTTGCTCAGGATAATTCAAATTTAAAATTTGTCAAAGAAAAGCATCCTATAAATTTAAATAACATATATAAACTGCAAGAATCAAATATAATTCCAAATAGCGAAAGTATATTTCTTCAAAGTTCTACACTTAAAAAATCCGATTTCACAATAAATTACAGAACAAAAATAATTTCATTGTCAGATAGTTTACACTATTCAATTTTTGATACTTTATTTGTAACCTACTCAAGTATTGATGTTCCAATAAAAGACAAATATAGTAACAGAAAACTTGAAATTAGGTATGATGATAAAATGCAAGATACAATTAGAGTAATAAGAAATGAACTTGCATCCTTCTCGCCCGAAGCAATGTTTGGTGAAGGTATTAAGCGCAGCGGTTCAATTAGTCGTGGTTTTTCTATTGGAACAAACCAGGATATGAAATTAAACAGTGGAATGCGTTTACAGTTTTCGGGAAAATTGAGCAGTGATTTAGAAATTGTGGCTGCACTAACAGACCAAAACATTCCAATTCAACCAGAAGGCACAACTGAACGTTTAGAAGAACTTGACCAAGTGTTTATAACTATAAAACATCCAAACGCTGCAGCAACTTTTGGCGATTTTGAAATAAAAAACTCAATAGGTGAATTTGGAAAAATTAATCGAAAAATGCAGGGTTTAGAAGGAGAATTATTTTTAGGAAAAATAAGAGGGAAAGGAATTTTAGCAGGCAGTAAAGGAAAATTTAACACAAATCAATTTTTAGGAAGCGATGGAAATCAAGGTCCATACAAACTTTCTGGAATAAATAATGAAAATTTAATTATTATAATTGCTGGAACTGAGCGAGTCTATATTGACGGTGAAGAATTAAAACGAGGTGAAAATAACGATTATATAATTGATTATTCGTTAGCCGAAATTACTTTTACAATAAATAAGTTAATAACTTCAGCAAGTAGGATTGTAGTAGATTTTGAATATTCTGATAGACAATTTGAGCGAAATCTTTTTGGTGGAAATGCCTCAACTTCATTTTTTAAGGATAAACTAAAACTGTACGTAAATGCTTTTAGTGAAAGTGATGATAAAAATAATCCAATAGATATCACGCTCTCAGAAATAGATATTAAAATTCTTGAGCAAGCAGGAAATGATAGAAATAAAGCGGTTAAGAGTGGTATTACCCTTGTGAGCCCAGATTCTGTTGGAAAAAGAGTTGGTACTTATACTCTTCGTGATACTTTGATCGGTGGCGAAAATTATAATTATCTAATATATATACCAGGAAGCGATAGTTCAAAATATAATGCAAATTTTAGTTTTGTAGGTTATGGAGTTGGAGATTACACTCGCATTAGTGTAGGAAATTACACATTTGTCGGAAAAGGAAATGGAGAATATTTGCCAATTGTGTTTATTCCAATGCCTCAAAAAAAGCAAATTGGTAATTTTGTTCTGGAAGCAAAACCATGGAACAATTTTTTAATTAGTGCTGAATTTGCAGGTAGTATTTTTGACCAAAATATATTTTCTGAAATAAGTAACAACCAGAATTATGGACGTGCTCATAATATTAAAGCTGAATTTACAAAATCCAAAATAGAAATTGGCAATATTTCATTTGGCGAGGTTGGGTTTTCATACCGTGAGCGATTTGTGGAAGACAAATTTTCATCTTTGGATAGATATAATTCCGTTGAATATAACCGAAACTATAATATTAGCAATTCTAAAAATTTGGATGAAACTCTTCGTGAAGTAAGTTTTGTTTTGCAGCCAGTGGAAATACTCACAACTAAATTTAATTACGGATACTTAAAAAGAGGTGAATTATTTAATTCTGATAGATTTTTTGGTGATATTAATTTGCAAAGCACAAACAATTACAAAGTGAATTATAATTACGATTATGTACAAACAAAAGATATTTTTAATAGCAGTAATTGGTTTAAGCAAAATGCGAGGGCAACTTATAATTTGGGATTATTTACTCCTGGGTTTGATTTTTTGTCGGATAACAGAAAGGAGTGGAATTCTTCAAATGATTCACTTAATAGCCAAAGCAGAGATTATTCAGAATTGGGGGCATTTGTAAATATCGCAAAACTTTTTGGAATTGATATTACAACAAAATATTCAATTAGGAAAGAAGCATCACCAATAAATGGAATATTAGAAAAGGAATCGATATCAAGCCAACAAAGTTTAAATATCAATTACCGTGAAATTAAGGAATTAGATTTATCGCTTGATTTTACAATTAGAAATAAAAGTTATACAGATAAATTTAAAGAAATCGGATTATTGGATAATAAGTCGGTTTTAATTCGTTCACAAAACAGATTTAATTTTTGGAAAAATTTTATAAATGGAGATTTGTTTTATGAAGCTTCTACTCAAAGTACAGCCCGTTTAGAAAAAGTTTTTGTGAGAGTGCAATATGGCGAAGGTAATTATAAATATCTTGGTGACCTAAATAGTAACGCAATTGCTGACGAAAATGAGTTTGTGCAAGATATTTATGAGGGCGATTATATTTTAATGAATTTACCAACCTCCAAATTATTTCCAGTAGTAAATCTTAAAACTAGTACCCGATGGAAAATTGATTTTGCTAAAATTATGAAATCAAACAATTCTTTGTTTGCAAAAATCCTAACACCAATTTCAACTGAAACAGTTTATAGAATTGATGAATATTCTGAGGCAAAAAATATTGCTGATGTGTTGTTACTTAAGCCAAATGTGTTAATGAGTGATTCAACAACACTCCGCGGTGCAAATTCTTTACAACAAGATTTGTTTTTATTTAAAAATAAACCAGATTTATCATTCAGATTTCGTTATATAGAAAACAATAAATTAACACAATATAATACAGGAAATGAACTCGGGTATTTTTCCGAAAGGGCATTACGTATTCGTTTCCAAATGGTAAAAGAAATTAGTAACCAAACTGATTTTATAAATCAAACAGATAATAACTCATCTGTAAATAATGCGCGTGCACGTATTTTGGCAATTAATGAACTTACATCCGATTTTTCCTACCGTCCAATTCAAAATATTGAGATTGGGTTTAAAATTGGAGTTGGAAACAGTACCGATAATCTTCCTGCAAAAGTGACAAAAATAGAAAACAATATGCAATTAGTTAGAGTAACATATTCATTTACAAATAAAGGACGTATTAAAATTGAGGCTGAGCGGAACGAAGTTAGTGATAATGGCACGGGTAATTTAATTCCTTACGAAATGCTTCGTGGAAAAGTTGTAGGAAAAAACTATTTTTGGAGAGTAAATTTTGATTATCGTTTAGCCGAAAATCTACAAATTACATTAAATTATCTTGGAAGAAAACAAGCCGAGAGCAAAATTGTACATAATTTAAGAACTGAAGCAAGAGCATATTTTTAGGCAATCAAATTGTTCATTATAAAAACAATTTAACAATCAACAATAATGAAGATGACAATAAAATCCACATTAATTGAAGCACAT
This sequence comes from Ignavibacteriales bacterium CG18_big_fil_WC_8_21_14_2_50_31_20, assembly GCA_002786785.1. Lineage (GTDB taxonomy): Bacteria > Bacteroidota > Ignavibacteria > Ignavibacteriales > Melioribacteraceae > 1-14-2-50-31-20. Next base: position 32,026 of record PCUD01000146.1, read on the forward strand.
GTTTTTAGAAGAATTCACGGCAAGATAGAATTTCTTGTGATGAAAAGAGCTGAAACTGAAATCTATCCAAACGTTTGGCAAATGGTAACTGGTTCAATTGAAAAAGGTGAAAAGGCATATCAAACTGCCATTAGGGAGATTATTGAGGAAACAACTTTAGCACCAAAATCGTTTTGGATAGTACCCAAAGTTAATTCGTTTTATTCAGCAAAAGATGATTCCATAAATCTGGTGCCAGTTTTTTTGGCTGAAGTTGGTTTGGAATACAAAGTTATTTTATCTCTTGAACATTCTGAATATTTGTGGTGCGGTAAAGAAAAAGCAAAAAAGTTGTTTGCTTGGCCAGGGCAAAGAGAATCGGTTGATATTATTTCTGAATGTTTATCGGATGAAAAAAGTATGTTAAAATTAATTAAGTTATAAAAAATGTATTTGCAAGAACTTTTATACATTTCAAAAATTTGCAAAAAAAAGTTAAATAATAAATAGAAAATATAAATTTAAGGAAGGTAAATTATGAGTTTATTAGTAGTTGGTTCAGTTGCATTCGATTCTGTCGAAACTCCATTTGATAAAATTGAAAAAGCACTTGGCGGTTCGGCAACATTTTGTTCTATAGCAGCAAGTTATTTTTCAGATGATGTTAAAATGATTGGGGTTGTTGGCGATGATTTTGGTGAGCAAAATATTCAAATGTTAAAAAATCATAAAGTTGATATTTCTGGATTGGAAATTGTTGAAGGCGAAAAGACATTTAGTTATGGATGCGTTTATCGTGATGATATGAACGTTCGCGATACACTTTTTACTGATTTAAATGTGTTTGAAAAGTTTGATCCAGTTATTCCAGATGCAATGAAGGAAATTCCATATTTATTGCTCGGAAATATTATGCCTGCATTGCAATTAAAAGTTCTTGATCAAATGACAAATCTTAAATTTACCGTTTGTGATACCATGAATCTTTGGATTAATATTACACGAGAGGATTTATTGAAGGTTATGAAAAGAGTTAATGTTCTTGTAATAAATGATTCTGAAGCAAAAATGTTAGCTGAGGAAAATAGTTTAATTAAAGCAGCAAAAAAAGTAATGGAAATGGGTCCAGAGTATTTGATTATAAAGAAAGGTGAACATGGCGCGTTATTATTTGGGGAAGGAAAAATATTTTCTGCTCCAGCTTATCCATTGGAAACTGTATTTGATCCAACTGGTGCGGGCGATTCTTTTGCTGGAGGTTTTACCGGGTTCTTAATTAATGAAAAAGAGATAAATTTTGAAACTATGAAAAAAGCAGTCATTTATGGAAGCACCCTTGCTTCATTTTGTGTTGAAAAATTCAGTACTCAAGGAATTGAAAAGCTTGAAAAGGTAAAAATTGAAAATAGATTTAATGAGTTTATAAAATTTAGCAAAGTGGATTAAAATGAATGACTTTTTTTCTTTGAAATTTAAAAATGATTATTTCATTTTTATTGATCAAACCAGACTTCCGTTAGAGGAAATTTACATAGAAACAGATAATTATGAGCGAATTGCCGAAGCAATTGAGCGACTTGAGATTCGTGGAGCTCCAGCAATTGGAATTGCTGCAGCATATGGAATAACTGTTGCATTAAAAAACATTTTGTCACAACATGAAACGCAATTTAACATCGCATACGAACGGCTAAAACGAACTCGCCCAACAGCAGTTAATCTATTTTGGGCATTAGATGAAATGAAAAAAGTGTTTCAATTGCAAAATAATTTTGATGATATCTACGACAAATTAAAAGCTAGCGCCATTCAAATTCACAACGAAGATATTATCAGTTGCGATAAGATTGGCGAAAATGGAATTGAACTCTTAGAAAATGATTCCGTTATTCTAACCCATTGTAATACTGGACAGCTTGCAACAGGTGGTTCTGGTACTGCTTTTAGTATCCTTAAAAAAGGATTTGAAGCAGGTAAAGTTAAGTTTGTTTATGCGGATGAAACACGACCTCTTTTGCAAGGTTCTAGATTGACAGCGTTTGAACTATCAAAATCAAATATCCCGTTTGAAATTCTTCCAGATTCTGCCGCAGCTTTTTTAATGAAACAGAGAAAAATTGATGCAGTAATTGTCGGTGCCGATAGAATTGCAAAAAATGGAGATACCGCGAATAAAATAGGAACTTACAATTTAGCCATTCTTTGTAATTATTATAATATTCCGTTTTATATTGCGGCTCCAACTTCAACAATAGATTCTTCCATAAATTCTGGGGATGAAATAAAAATTGAAATGCGTGGAAGTGAAGAGATAAGTCACATTCGTGGAATTAAAGTTACAAAAGAAGAATATGCTACTTATACACCAGCATTTGATGTGACGACAAACGAATTGATTACAGCAATAATTACGGACAAACAAGTTTACAAACCACCATTTAATTTATAATGTCAAAGATTATTAAATCAAAAGCATTTGTCCTGAATAAGCTTGATTTTGGTGATTCGAGCAAAATTGTAAATTTTTATTCCGAAGAATTTGGTCGTGTCGCTGGAATTATAAAAGGTGCTCGCTCTTCAAAATCTAAAATTGGAAAAGTTGTTGATGTTCTAAATTTGATTGAAATTATATTCTATAAAAAGGATAGCCGAGATCTTCAAATTGTTTCGCAAGCAGATCTTATTTCTCACTATCCAAATGTAAAATCAGATTTAGAAAAAGTTAAATATGCATCAGCTATAATTGAATTAGTACTAAAACTTACTCGCGAAAACGATGCTCATAAGCGATTATTTAATGGTGTCGTAAAAATCATGAATCGGCTTGACAATGAAGAAACTGAGCCAGTACT
>PCUD01000064.1:0-29187 GCA_002786785.1 Ignavibacteriales bacterium CG18_big_fil_WC_8_21_14_2_50_31_20
AAATGGAATTCCTAGGAAAAAGTTTTTCGCATAACCCAACCTTGCGAGTACACTACCTTTCCAGGGTAGCCAGATCAACCACTCCTGCACCTCTCCGAGAAAAAATAGAATAATTATTTATTAAAATAAAAAATTATCATCAAAGTTATTAAAGAGCAAAAATAAATAAAAAAGCTCGAATTCAGACAGAAAACGAGCTTTATTTGTGGGCCCACAGGGACTCGAACCCCGGACCCTCTGATTATGAGTCAGATGCTCTAACCAACTGAGCTATAGGCCCCAAAATTTGGAAACAAAACTTAATTGTATTTTTGGTATAAATCAAGTTATTTAATAAAATAATTCTAAATATTCTTGCAAAAAATATCTTAATCCTATATATTTGAGATTCGTTTTTGAAGTTCTTAAAATTTTGAATAATATTTTATGTTGCCGGGGTGGCGGAATCGGTAGACGCTCTGGACTTAAAATCCAGTGGGATGAAACTCCCGTGCCGGTTCGAGTCCGGCCCTCGGTACAACATTAAATATCTCAAAAATAAATTGATTTTAGTAAGTAATTATGAACTTGAAATTTATTTCGGGTTCTTAGCTCAGTTGGTTAGAGTGTCTGCTTGACGTGCAGAAGGTCGGCAGTTCGAATCTGCCAGAACCCACAAATATTCGGAGTTATCTCCGTTTTTTTTTAAATACTAGTTAAGACAAATGAGTTTAATAAAAATTACATTTCCAGATGGAACAGCAAAGGAATTTGAAAAGGGAATTACACCTCTTCAAATTTCGAAAGCAATATCAAACAACCTCGCAAAAGAAGCCATAGTCTCTGAAATTAATGGAATTAGACGTGAATTAAACACTCCAATTAATGAAGATTCACAAGTGAAAATATTTACTTTCGATAATTTGGAAGGGAAAGATACTTACTGGCATTCCACTTCTCACTTAATGGCTCATGCAATTAAAGAAATATATCCAGAAGCAAAATTTGGAGTTGGTCCTTCTATTGATAGTGGCTTTTATTATGATATTGATATAAATACACAATTAACAGAAGAAGATTTAATAAAGATTGAAAAGAAAATGCAATCAATTATTGATAGAAATGATTCTTTTGTTAGAAATGAATTAAGTAAAGTTGAGGCGCTTAAATTTTTTAACGGTGATCAATACAAAGTTGAATTAATTGAAGCTTTTGATGAAAATAATACAATAATTAGCACTTATGGGGAAGGTATATTTACTGATTTATGTACTGGTCCTCACCTTCCTTCAACAAAATATATAAAAGCTTTTAAACTGTTAAGCGTTTCTGGTTCTTACTGGCGTGGTGATGAGAAAAAAGCAAGAATGCAACGTATTTATGGAATTTCATTTCCAAAACAAAAAATGCTTGATGACTATTTAGAATTTTTGGAAGAAGCTAAACGTCGCGACCACAGAAAATTAGGAAAGGATTTAGATTTATTTAGCATTCACGAAGAAGCTGGTGCTGGGTTAATTTACTGGCATCCAAAAGGCGCTCGTGTAAGAAATGAAATTGAAGATTTTTGGAAGAAAGAACATTTCAAAAATGGTTATGATTTGCTCTATTCTCCACATATTGGAAAAAGTCAGCTTTGGGAAACAAGTGGCCATTTGGTGAATTTTAAAGAGAATATGTATTCACCTATGCAGATTGATGAACAAGATTATTACGTAAAACCAATGAACTGTCCATTTCACATATTAATGTATAAATCAAAATTGCGTTCTTACCGCGATTTACCTTTGCGTTGGGCAGAGCTAGGAACTGTTTATCGTTATGAAAAAAGTGGTGTTCTACACGGACTTTTACGTGTTCGCGGATTTACTCAAGATGATGCACATATTTTCTGTTCAAAAGAGCAAATTGAAAGTGAAATTATTGAAGTAATTCGCTTCTCAAATTTTATGTGGAATAAATTTGGTTTTGGGTCGTTAAAATATTATGTATCAACTCGTCCAGATAAAGTTTCTGGAGATGATGAACTTTGGGAACAAGCCACCCGTTCGCTCGAAATTGCTCTTGAAAAAGAAGGCTTGAAGTATGAAATTGATGAAGGTGGCGGTGCTTTTTATGGACCAAAAATAGATATCAAAATTAAAGATGCGTTAAACCGCGAATGGCAAATGAGTACAATTCAATTTGATTTTAACTTGCCAAAAAGATTTGATATGAAATATATTGGTGAAGATGGAAAGGAACACGTTCCATTTATGGTTCATCGTGCATTACTTGGTTCAATTGAAAGATTTATGGGTGTTTTAATTGAACATTATGCAGGTGCATTCCCTGATTGGTTAGCCCCAGTTCAAGTGGCAGTTGTTCCAGTGTCACAAAACTATTTTGAATATGCTCAAAAAGTAGTATCTTTGTTACTTGATGAAAATATTAGAGTTGAATTTGATAAACGAAACGAAAAAATTGGTTATAAAATTCGCGATTGGGAAACTCAAAAAGTCCCATATATGTTAATTGTTGGTGAAAAAGAAGAAACAAATGGAACAGTTTCTGTTCGCAAACATAAGCACGGTGATCAAGGTGAAATAAAAACAAATGAATTTATTTCAGTTTTGAAAGATTCCATAAATAAAAAAAATAATAACAATTAGAAGAGGTTTGCCATCGTTTTTAATCCTAAAGATAGCAACAAAAGTAATAATAAAAACAGAATTAACAGAGAACTGTTAGACTTAAAAGAAGTTAGATTACTTGATTCGGATGGAAAAGCATTAGGTATTTTTACATCTAGGGTTGCATTACAAAAGGCTGAAGAGAGAGAATTAGATTTAGTTGAAATTTCTCCAAACGCTAAGCCACCAGTTGTTAAAATTATAGATTATGGTAAATTTATTTACGAGCAGCAAAAAAGAGATAAAGATCAGAAGAAAAAACAGCATGTAACTGTTCTAAAAGAAATTCGTTTGCATCCAAATACAGATACACACGATTTAGATTTTAAAGCAAAACATGCAATTGGTTTTATAGAAGATGGAAATAAAGTTAAAGTTTCTGTTATTTTTAAAGGAAGAGAATTAGCATACAAAGAACATGGTAAACAACTTCTTGAAAAATTTATTGAAAAATTAACTGAGGTAGCCAAGATTGAATATCCTATCAAATTTGAAGGAAGAGCAATGCATACTATCTTAAATTCCATTAAAGGCAATAAAAAATAAATCACAAAGTAGGTTAAAATATGCCAAAAATGAAAAGTAATCGTGGAGCTGCAAAAACATTCAAAAAAACAGCTTCTGGAAAGATTAAAAGATTCAAAGCGTATAAATCTCATATTCTCACTAAAAAAAGTACAAAGAGAAAGAGAAACTTAAGACAAGCAACATTAGTTGCACCGTCTGAAGTAAAACGCGTAAAAAGAATGATTTTATAACAAACAAACTATAGGAAAGCGGTATGCCAAGAGCTAATCACCAGGTTGCTTCACACAAGCGCCGAAAAAAAGTCCTCAAAATGGCCAAAGGCTATTGGGGCGCTCGTAGCAACGTTTATACTATTGCAAAAAACCATGTTGAAAAGGGTTTGCAATATGCTTACAGAGATAGGAAAGCGAAAAAGAGAACTTTTCGTCGTCTTTGGATAGTTAGAATAAACGCAGCAGCGAGAGTTAACGGAACAACATATTCTAAACTTATTAACGCACTTAATATAAAAGGTGTTGATATAAATAGAAAAATCTTAGCAAGTTTAGCAGTAGAAAATCCACAAGCATTTTCTGAAATTGTAAAATTTGTAACAGAGTAAACTCTGCGCTAGTCTGGCGTACCAGGCTTTTGTAGATAAATTTAATGCCCTCTTGAAATTCTGCTGTTGAACTCAAGAGGGTATTTTTTTTAATTAATGAAGGTTATTAAAATGCTCGATAAAATTGAGTTGGCTGAAAAAAATTATAAAGTTGAATTTGATGCTGTAAATAATTTAGAAAGTATAGAAGAATTAAGAATAAAATATCTTGGTAGAAAGGGTATTTTTACTGAACTTTTTGAAGAATTTAAACAACTGCCAAAAGACGAGAAGCCCAAGTATGGTCAAGTTCTGAACAAAGCAAAATCTTTTGCTCAAAAAGAGTATGATGAGTTAAAGAGCAAATTAGAAAAATCAGAATCCGAAAAAAAAGAAAATATTGATTTAACATTAGATGGACGTAATGTTGAACTTGGTAGCAAACACGTGCTTACTCAAACATTAGATGAGATTAAACAAATATTTAAAGGACTAGGATTTTCAATTTATGAAGGCCCCGAATTAGAATCTGACCACAATAATTTTGAGATGTTAAATTTCCCGGCTGATCACCCAGCTCGTGATATGCAGGATACATTTTTTATAAATGATAATTTCTTATTACGTACGCATACGTCTCCTGTGCAAGTTAGATTAATGGAGAATAATAAACCGCCAATACGTGCTTTAATGCCTGGCAAAGTGTATAGAAACGAAGCTATTAGTGCTAAAAGTTACTGCTTGTTCCATCAAGTTGAAGGGTTATATGTTGATGAAGACGTAACTTTTGCTGAGCTTAAAGGTACGTTAGTAGTTTTTCTAAAACAATTTTTTGGCGAGGATGTAAAATATAGATTCCGTCCAAGTTTTTTCCCATTTACTGAACCGAGCGCAGAAGTTGATGTTTGGTGGCAGCCCAAGGGGAAAGAAGGTCGTTGGCTTGAAATTTTGGGATGCGGAATGGTTGACCCAAATGTACTTGAAAACGTTAAAATAGATAATGAAAAATATGTTGGTTATGCTTTTGGAATGGGAGTTGAACGCATTGCAATGTTGAAATATGGCATTGGTGATATAAGAGTATTTTTTGATAATGACAAAAGATTTTTAAAGCAATTTTAAATTGAGGTAATAAAGTGAAGTTATCACTTAATTGGTTAAAACAGTATATAGATTTAGATGGAATTTCAACCGAAGATGTTGTGGAAAATTTAACTACTGCTGGTTTGGAAGTTGATGATGTAATTGATCAGAAAAAGCTTTATAACAATTTTATAGTTGGTTATGTAAAAGAAAGAGAAAATCATCCAAACGCAGATAAACTTTCTCTTTGCAAAGTTGAAGTTGGTAGTGAAATATTTCCTATTGTTTGTGGTGCTCCTAATGTTAAAGCTGGGCAAAAGATTGTTCTTGCAAAAGTTGGTGCTGTAATTCCAAATAGCGATTTCACTATTGCAAAAGCTAAAATCCGTGGCGAAGAATCAATGGGAATGATTTGCTCTGAACGCGAATTAGGTATTAGTGATAATCACGATGGTATTATGGTTTTAGATTCTGAAATTAAATCAGGTACTGATTTTAGTGATGTCTTTGGTTTTAACGATGTAATTATAGATATTGATATTACTCCAAACCGCGCTGATGCTTTTAGTCACATTGGCTCAACACGTGATTTAGCAGCAATTTTTGGACGCAAGTTGAAACTTCCAGAAATAAGCTTAACTGAAACTGAAGAAGAAATTAATGCAATTGCTTCAATTGAAATTGAAAATGATATTGACTGTCCGCGATACGTTGCAAAAGTTGTTAAAAATGTTACAATTAAGGAATCACCAAAATGGTTAACAGATAGATTAACATCTATTGGTTTGCGCCCAATAAATAATGTTGTTGATGTAACAAACTTTATACTTTACGAAATTGGTCAACCTTTGCACGCTTTTGATTTAGATAAACTTGCTGGAAATAAAATAATTGTGCGTAGTGCTGGCAAAGATGAAAAATTTATTACTCTTGACTCTAAAGAAAGAAAGTTGTTAGAAACTGATTTGCTAATTTGCGATGCTGAAAAGCCAGTTGCAATTGCAGGAGTTATGGGCGGTGAAAATTCTGAAGTAACAACATCTACAAAAAATATTTTAATAGAAAGTGCATATTTTCGACCATCTTCAATTCGCAAAACTTCCAAAAAACTTGGTTTGCAGACAGATGCATCAATTCGTTTTGAACGTGGTTGTGATGTAAATATTACTTTATATGCTGCACAGAGAGCAGCTCAACTTATTTCTGAACTTGGTAATGGAGAAATTGTAAAAGGTGAAATTGATATTTATCCAAATAAAATTTCCCTAAAGGAAGTTTCCTTGCGAATTAGCAGAATAAAAAAAATTCTGGGATTTGAAATTACTATTCCAAAAATTAAGGAAATATTTAGTGGATTAGAATTTGAAATTGTTTCTGAGACAAATGAAATTTTAACTTATTTAATTCCCACATTTAGGCACGATATTGAACGTGAAATTGATTTAATAGAGGAAATAGCACGTATTTATGGTTATGATAACATTCCAGAAATTGCAAAAATTGGCGTTTCAGTTGAACGCCGTGTTGATAATTCAAGCTTTAATGATAAAGTACGTGAAACACTTGCAGGTCTTGGCTTTTACGAAATTATTACTAATTCTCTTTTGAATGTAGAGCTTGCTTCAAAATACGGAAATCCAATTGGAGTATTAAATCCACAAAGTTTTGAAATGTCGCATATTCGTCCATCTCTTTTTCCTGGAATGCTAGCAACTATTAGCAGAAATATAAAAGTGAATGAGAAAAATTTAAAACTTTATGAAATTGGTCATGTAATTACAAAATTTAATGATGTAATTAGCGATTTTTCTGATTTTGAAGAAACCGAACATTTGCTTTTTGCAATTACAGGAAATGCAAATGAAGATGAATGGTATTCGAAGAAACGTGAAACTGACTTTTATGATTTAAAGGGTTTGGCTAGTTCATTCTTCAAATCTGTTACTGATAAAAGTAGGATTAAAGTAAAATATAATCAAAGTTTAGGCGAAGGAATGTTTGAATATTCTATTTGCAACTTAATTGGGAAAAATACATTTGCTGAAGGTGGCAAAGTAAAAGCTGAAGTTTTAAAAGAATTTGGAATTTCTCAAAATGTTTTTGCTTTTGATATCAATTTAACCGAACTAAAGAAAATAGAAGTTGAATTAAACAGATTCACCGAATTACTTAAATTTCCTAAAATAAAAAAGGATTGTGCATTTGTTCTTGATTCAAATATTGATTACAATGCAGTTGTAAAAATAATTGAATCAAGTAATTCTAACTTGTTGAAAAATGTTAAGTTATTCGATATCTTTGAAAGTGAAAGTTTAGGCTCGAACAAAAAAAGTCTAGCTTTTGAACTAACATATTTTAATGAAAACAAAACACTTACTGAAGAAGAAGTTGATAAAGAATTTTGGAAAGCAATAGAAAGTGTTAAAACTAAATTAAATGCCGAATTACGAGGCTGATAAGTGGCTGAAACAACTAAATATGATATTTTTATGAACGAACTTCTTGAACTTGAAAAGAGTGTTTATATTTTAGTTCAAAAGGAAGAAGAAATATCTCTTGAAAAAAAGGCCTTAATTAAAGAGTTAAAATCATTGAAAGATGAAAATGAAATTTTAAGAATTAAACTTGAAGAAGCAGAAAGAAAAACTGATGATTTTGATAATGTTTCTAATAATTTGTTCTTAAATCCAAAAGATAAAAAGGTTACAAAAGAAAAAATTGATGAATTAATTAATAAAATAGATAATCATTTACGTTCTTAATTTATTGTGAATGATGGTAAAGATATATAATGACTGAAAAAAAGAAGCTTAAAGTAAATATTTTTGATAAAGATTATTCTCTATTAGTAGATAATGAAGATTTAGCTGCAGAACTTGCTTTGTATGTAAATAATATTATGAATGAAACTAAAAATGAAATGCCTAATCAGCCAACAGAAACTGTAGCTATTATCGCTGCATTAAATATTGCATACGATTTATTCCTAGAAAAAAATAAATTTAGAGAATTTAGCATTCAAGCAACTGACAAAGTCAAAAAAATAAAACTTCTTCTTAGCGAGTCAAAAATTATGTCTTCACCATCCTAATTTACCGCACTATCAGAACTAATAACTAAGAACTATAGTTACTTTATAATAGGGTTCTTGACTTGCGACGTGTATTACAGGCCTCAATTCAATTTGACAACTTGTTTGTTAAATTAGATGTTACTAAGGTAACCGCCGTGGAAGTAAAAAGCGTTGGGCAATTACCACTTATGCATTAAAAGGTTCTTGATGTGTTAGTTTCTGATACGTGCGGATTATATATATATACCTATGTGGAGGAATAATGAATATGCTGAACCCTGTTGTTATTTTATCTATTTCTGGAATATTAATTGTTTTAGCTTTTGTTTTAGGTTGGGTAATCAATTCTAAAATTGGTAAAAACAATATTGTTATTGCAGAAGATAAAGCAAAAAAAATCTTAGAAGATGCTGATAGAGACGCAAAAAATCTTAAAAGAGAAAAAATTCTTGAAGTAAAAGATGAGTGGTACAAAAAGAAACAAGAATTTGATGCAGAAGCTAATACTAAAAAACAAAAATTTGCTAACATTGAAAGCAAATTAGAAAAACGCGAAGAAAATTTAGACAGAAAATATGACTTAGTTTTATCAAAAGAAAAAGAGATTAAAAACATTGAAGCCCAAATTGATAGAAAACAAGAACAACTTAAAAACAAAGAAAAAGAAGTTGAGCAATTAGTTTTTGAACAAAATATTAAGCTTGAAAAAATTGCATCTCTTACTGCTGAAGAAGCTAAAAAAATGTTAATGGAAAATATGATTAACAAAGCTAAATCAGAAGCAATTCAACAAGTTCAACAAATTAGAGATGAAGCAATGGTTGAAGCTAAAAAGAATGCACAGAAAATCATTGTACAATCTATTCAAAGAACTGCTGTTGACCACTCTGTTGAAAGCACTGTTTCAGTTGTGCAAATTCAAAATGATGAAATGAAAGGACGAATAATAGGACGTGAAGGGCGAAATATTCGTGCTTTTGAAGCTGCAACCGGAGTTGATGTAATTGTTGATGACACACCTGAGGCAGTAATTTTATCTGCTTTTGATCAGTTTAGGAGGGAAGTTGCAAGAATTTCGTTAGAAAAATTAATTTCTGATGGTAGAATTCATCCAGCAAGAATTGAAGAAGTTGTAAAAAAAGTTCAATCTGAATTAGAAGAAGAAATTTATAAAGAAGGTGAAAACACACTTATTCAGCTTGGCATTCATGGAGTTCATAGAGAAATTATTAAGTTAATTGGAAGAATGAAATTCCGTTCAAGTTACGGACAAAATTTGCTGCAACATTCAATTGAAGTGGCTCATATAACTGGTTTTATGGCTGCAGAACTCGGTTTAGATCAAGCAATTGCTAAACGTGCTGGTTTAATGCACGATATTGGAAAAACAGTTGATAAATCAGTTGAAGGTCCACATGCATTGCTTGGATACGATGTCGCAAAAAGATACAAAGAGCATCCAATTGTTATAAATGCAATTGGTTCTCATCACGAAGATATTGAAATGGAACATCCAATATCAGCATTAGTGCAAGCAGCAGATGCAATTAGTGGCGCACGCCCTGGTGCAAGAAGGGAACCACTTGAAAGCTATGTTAAAAGATTAGAAAATCTTGAAAAGCTTGCAACAAGTTTTGAAGGTGTTGAAAAAACTTATGCTATACAAGCTGGCAGAGAAATACGTGTTGTTGTTGAACCAGAAAAAGCTGATGACGATTTTTCAAACAGATTAGCTTTTGATATTGCTAAGAAAATTGAAGAGGAAATGGAATACCCTGGACAAATTAAAGTTACCGTAATTCGTGAAGTTCGTAAAATTGCCTACGCAAAATAATCTTATTTCTTAACCACGTTCATAAATTTAGGCGTGGTTAAGAAAATTAATTTCTCACTCGCTATATAAACATTTTCAACTTATCATTTTTTTTTTCGATAATTTCAATGAGTAGTATTTAATTTTAATAATAGTATGAAGAATTAATCTATGATAGACTTAAACAGACAAAATATACCTTACTTCACATTTTATTCCACACCAATTGCAGGTAATGCTATAAATGCAATATTAAATATTGTGGATGAAGGGGGCATATATTATTTAAAATTAGTAAAAAATAATTTTGCGACTTTCATAATAAAAAAGGGGAGCAAACTATTTAATTATAAATCACCATTAGAAGACCTTAATAATATTACCGATGAGGTTATTGATGAATCGTTAATTCATACAATTGAGAGTATTGAATACTTAACACGAGACGATTATGATTACTTTGCAAAAAATGATGGAATATTAGTGATTTTTGAGCAACTTGTAAAATTTATTCCAATTAATTATGATGGTTTTTGTGAAATAGAAATAAGCGAAGATAAAAGTATTGCAACTGCAAATATTTATCCAGCAGCTTTGGGTGGAAAACAATTAAATGAAGAAGATGTTGTTAAACAAATACGAAGAAATAATATTTCCGTTGCATTAAATATTACTGAAATCAAAAATGCTCTTCAATCAGTTATTAGAACAAATATTGCTTATAAACAAGTTTTAGTTGCAAAAGGAAAACCTCCAGTTCTTGGCAAAGAAGCTTGGGTTGAATACCTCTTTAATACCGAGAAAAAAGTAGGACCTTTAATTGATGAAAATGGACATACTGATTTTCATAACATTACTTCTCTCGAATCAGTAACAAAAAATCAAACAATTGCCATATATCATCCTATGGTTGCGGCTGTGGATGGATTTAATGTTCTTGGAGAAAAAGTACCTGCTCCTATTTTGAAAGATATAAGACCTCCCGTTGGTCAAAATTATTATTATTCTGAAACTGAACCAACATATATTTTATCAAAAATTGATGGATACGTTACTTTGACAGCCGGCAATATTGTTATTACAAATTTATATAATATAAGGGGTGATGTTGATTTTCATACTGGACATATTACAACAAAAGGTTCACTCTATGTGCTTGGAAATGTTAAAAGTGGATTTAACTTGAGCATGAGTGAAAATATAAAAATTGCTGGATATGTTAAAGATTCAAATATATATTCATGTGGAACTGTTTTTATTGGTGGAGGTTTTAGTGGCACTGGTGAAGGCAAAATTGTTGCTGGTGGTGATGTAACAGTAAGATATATTAGAAATCAAACAATTTATACACGAGGAAGTGTTTTTGTACATAAGGAAGTTGTTGAATCAAAGATATTTGCAAAGAAGGATATTAAATCGCAAAGCAATGACATGTTTATAATTGGTGGTTCTGTAATGGCAGGTGGAGATATTATGGTAAATCAATTAGGACACGAATATGGAATGAAAACAATGATTGAAGCTGGGTATGACTATGAAATTTTAGCAAAGATTAATAAAGTAAACGAAGAACTGGAAGAAAAGAAGAAAGAATTAAACCTACTGAAATCACAGATTGAATTAAATTTGTCGAATGGTAATATGCGAAGTCAAAAATTAGCTAAGACAATTTTGATTACTTATCAAATGCAGAAAAATATTTATGATGAGTTACTTGTTAGCCAAAACGAACTGAAATCCAAGATTACTAATCCGTCTAAATCAAAAATAATAATTAGTGGGAAAATTTATCCTGGAGTTGAAATAAAGATAAACGCACATCATTTAGAGATAAAAGAAGTTATGAGTTCAAAAATATTTTCTGTTTCTCCAGACGAAGAAGGTATTATTATTAATAATAAATAAAAATATGGGTCTCAAGCAATACACATTTTATCACACAAAAAATTATAAGATTTTATAAAACCATGAATAATAATGTAGTGCAATTTTATATGTCTAATTTTTTTTAAAGATCATAGTAATAACTTAAAAATGAATTATATTTTAAGTGAGTATCTCAATGGAAATAAATATGAATACGGCAAATATAGGTTTTGTAAATTTTGCAGTATTGTGTGAAAATCTTATACTAAAAATGGAAAATCATGGTTATTTAGTTGCTGTTTATAATAGAACCTTATCAAAAGTTGTTGACTTTGTTAATAGCATAAATCCTAGAACAAAAAGGTTAAATATTTTAGTAAATAGATTTATACTATTTGTAAATTTATTACAATCTCGCTCAAGATGAAATATCACAATTTCTATTTAAAATGTGATACCTAGAATAAATTATATTTCCCTTAAACCTGGATAATGCAATAGGATTAAAATAAACAATTTTAGAAAAAGAACAATCAATATAGAAGCGAACTTGCCCCGACTTACTCGGTCTTAGCGTTTGTACCCAAAAGGTTAAGTGAACAATAGTACAAACGCTTAGAGCGAGTTAGTCGAATATGCATTAATGCTTTTCTAATGCATATTTGGGGTTAAAATGAACTTTAACCTAATTCTATCATAATTGATTAATATCCATTAAATCAATAAATAAAGCAAAAAAATTGAGTTCGTACTTACTACCAAATACAATATCCTTTTATCAAGTAAAACAATAAAAAGACAAAATGTCTTTTAATAATGTAATAATATTATTATCTTTTAATATTACTTGTGTAATATAATTTAAAAGTAATAAAATAATTTTAACGACCTTATTAGGGGAATATATGGATCAGCATATTAAACTTGAGATTAAACTTCCTAAAGTTACTGATATTGAATTAGTTGCTTTGGATGGTCTGGTATTAATGGGGCGTCATCTTGGAATAACCGATGACAAAATAGGTGAAGCAAGAATATTAGTAACTGAGGGTATCATTAATGCATTAGAGCATTCTGGAAGTGAAATACCCTATGTTAATGTTGATTTTACAATGACTAAAGAAAAATTAGTAATTCTTATTACTGATTTTGGTAAAGGGTTTGAACCAGATGAAATTAAAGAACCCAAGATCATAGATAAATTTGGTACTGAAAATAAAAGAGGTTGGGGATTAAAACTTATGAAATCTATGTCGGATGGATTTAAAATTGAATCTAGCAAAAATGGCACAAAGATTACATTAACAAAAATATTATCTTGAGGAGAATATAATGGTTAGAAATTTTGAATTAACATCTAATTTGTTGAAAGATGTTTTGGTAATAAAGACAGAAGGTTATATAAATAATGCTGGTGGCGAAAAAATATTACAAGAGTTTGAAAACCATTTTGAAAACGGAGTTACAAAGGTTTTAATTGATATTGAAAACTCAAGAGTAGTTAATTCAATCGGTATTTCCTTTTTAATAGAAATAATTGAAAAATTAAATAGTAAAGGTGGAAAGCTATTTTTTCAAAACCTTGACCCCTCCATTGAGAAGACTTTCACAATTATGGGTCTTTTCCAATTTGCAGAGAAAATATCTACTGTTGATGAAATAAAATAAAAGGACTTCAATTGGATGCTGAATTAATTACTGAGAAATTATCTTTTCAAGTTAAATCATTTCAAGAGAGTTTTGAAATTCTATCGAGTTCAAGTTCTATTATTGAAATGGCAAAGCATTTTAATAGAATATTACGTGGAAGTTTTTTCAGCACTGATATAAGTATTTTTTATAAAAAAAATGAAAATTCAGAATGGGAAAGATTAATCGTAAAAGCTATTGAATCTAAAAAATATTTTGATGAAATAAAAGATGAGCATTATTCCAAAATATATTCTATTGAAGATTCAACTGGATTATATACGAACATTCAACTAGTAGATTCAAGTTATCTTGGTGTTGTTTTAGGAAAACGAATTGATGGTTCATCTTACTCGGAAATAGATAAAATTACATTTCAAATATATTTACAAATGTTTGATAGTGCATACCAGGCTTTTTTATCCCACAAAAATGAAAAAAATCTTATATTTTCACTAAATAGTAGAGTATCTCAATTATATAGTTTAATTGAAACTGGCATTGAAATATCAAAAATTAACTTGGGTGACAAATTGCTCAAATTAGGTTTATCAAGAGCAATTTCTTTAACAAATTCTTCTTTTGGACGAGTAAAAATATCTTATAAAGATGGAAATGTTGAAGAACTGTTCTATCCTTCCAAAATTGTTTCACAAGATTTTATTGAAGCTAATATTTTAAGTCATAAATTTATTGATTACGGAAATGAATATGAATTTTCACTATGTGAAAAGGAGAGCAGGGAAGGAGTTATTGATTTTGATGAAACAGATGATTTACTATTAAGTGCTATAGTAAGGCAAGTTCATGCAGCTATTGAAAATGAGAGGTTTCATAAAGAAGCACTTGAAAATGAAACAATGAGACGAGAATTAGCTGTTGCATCTGCAATTCAAAAAAGAATATTGCCTGAAAAATTGCCAAATATTTTAGGATATGATATTGCAGGTATTAATATTCCTTCAAAAGAAGTAAGTGGTGATTACTACAATGTATTTCAATTGGAAGATGGAAGATTTGCGCTTGTAGTTGCAGATGTTACAGGTAAAGGAATGCCAGCTTCTTTGCTTGTTAGTACTTTAGATGCTTCACTTAGGTCTTATCTCGATTTTCAAATTCCGTTATCTATTATGGCTCTTAAAATGAACAGCCTTATTTTCAAATCATCTACTGCTGATAAATTTATCACTTTTTTTATTGCAATATTAAATCCATCAAATGGAGAATTAGACATAATAAATGCTGGACATAATCCTTCACTGTTTCTTAGGAATAACGGGAGTATTGAAAAAATCAATGCTGGTGGTGTTGCCTTTGGTATGTTCGATATGGGATTGCCTTTTGAAAGTCAAAAGTTAACAATTGAAAAAGGAGAGAGATTATTTATTTTCACTGATGGAATTCCAGAAGCAATGGATAAAGATGAAAATGAATACACTGATGAAAGGATGGAAAAATATTTTAATGATGTGAAGCCGGTGAATTCTGCCCAATTTATTTCATCAATAGTTGCTGATGTAAAATTACACACAAAAGGGGAAACACAAAGTGACGATATAACAGCTATTTATTTGATACGAAAAGAATAAAAATTTTATCTTAAAATAAGACAAAATGTCTAATAATAATTATTTCACTAAGAAAATTTATAATTCATTTAAAAAACATTATATACATAGGATATGCAATGAAAAGAAAAATAAAATTATGTGTAATTTTATTAATAAGTGGGTTGCTTTTTCTAATTAATAGTAGCCATATAATTGCTCAAGAAGATTATTTATTTGAAAATATTACTGTTTCAGACGGACTTTCCAGCTCAAGATTTAATTATTTTGATGTAATTTTTCAAGATAAATTTGGGTTTATGTGGTTTGGAACGGTTGATGGACTTAACCGATATGATGGATATACATTTAAAGCTTTCAAGAATATTCCGAGTGATAGCACTAGTCTTCCTTCAAGCAATATTTTAAATATAAATGAAGATAATGATGGTAATTTGTGGGTAGGTACGCCGGGTTATATGAGCATCTTTAAAGAAAACACCAATTCATTTATAAATTATCCATTAGCTAGTGTTCCAAATGCAACACAAAGGGAAGTTCAAATTGGAAGATCGTATGTTGATTCCAAAAACAATTTTTGGGTTGGTACTTTAGGCAGTGGTTTACAGAAATGGAACAGAGAAAAAAAAATATTTGAAATTGTACCATTCCTATTTAAAGTTGAAGGCACAGACACTTTAACTGAAACTTATTCTGCAGCTGTTATAGGAATATCTGAATTAAAAAATGGCAATCTTCTAATTGCTGGGTTCAATAAAGGAATATTTTTCTATAATGAAGCAAGTAACAAATGCGAAGAATATACTTTAGCTGGAAATTCTCAACCAATTGGAATTGTTGATATATTTGAGGATAGAAGCGGAAATATATGGTTTTCTGGTAGAGACGCATTAATTCAATACAACCCTATAACTTTTACATATCAAAAGATTGATGAATGGAAAAAATTTAATAAACAAAGCGATGTTGTTTTCTTTTTTGGTATTAATGAATTTGAAGATGGATCTCTTTTTCTAAATTCCATTGGATTAGGACTTTGTAAATATTATCCCGAATCTAAGAAATTTGAAGTAGTAAAAATTGAGGGAGAACTAGGGGATAGAGGAATTGGACAGTTTCCTGCATCCAAATTTGTTGACAATTTTGGTGTTTATTGGATAGGCTTAAGTGATAATGGAATCTTAAAATTTGATCCTAAAAGAAGACCATTTAGATTCTATCCCTTAATGGAGGATAATGTAAGTCAATCCGATTTTTCTGTAATTACATCACTAAAAGCAAATCTAGAAAATTCTGATGAACTACTTATTGTTACTAATAAAAAGGGACTTTTTAAATTTGATTTAATAGATAGAGAAATTTCAAACTTAAATATCAAAATACCTTCTATTTATAGTGACAGTTCTAATATCAGAAACTTAATAATTGATGATGATCATGAATTGTGGTTTTCAGATTTAGCTTACAATATTTCAAGTTACAACCTAAAAACGAAAAATATAAATACTTATAAAGTTATAAATAAAGAATTAACTATTGGTGCTCAAGAAGTTATCAATGGTCTTGAATATTTGCCAAAAAATAATTTAATAATTAGTACAAATACTGGAGTAAAGATATTTAATACCAAAACAAAAGAATATAGCTCTATTCCCAGTATTGCAAATAGAAAATATAATTCTAAACTGATTGATAAAATACGAACTATGGCTGATAACGATTCCTCCTTTATTGGGTTAACTAAAGTGGGAGAAGCTTCAAATTTGGGCAAGAACTTTACTTTGAATGAAACCACAAATATTTTAATTGTTTGCTTGGGTGAAGGTCAATATCCAGATGGTATTTTTGATTACGGAGCACTAAACGATGAAAAAGGTAAAGTTTTATGGTCAATGAATAAATTCAATAAAACTTTTCATGGTGGTGGCGGGTTTAAAAATAGATTGCAAATAGATACTGTAAGGCTGAAACCCGGTAATTACAATTTAAGATTTCAAACTGATGTTGGTCATTCATATGCTGCTTTTAATGTTAATCCACCAACAGATTCTACATGGTATGGAATACAATTATTCAAACTAAATAATTCAAATGTAAATGAATTCAGCAAATTGTTAAAAGTTGAAAAAGAAACAAAACAATATCCTGATTTTTTATTTTCCGATGTTGTACTAGCAAGTAGAAAGTATCCAAATACAATTTGGATTGGAGTTGGTAATAAGGGTATTATCAAATACGATTTCACATCGGGGAAATTCAAACAATATGTTATTGAAGATATTAAAAATTCGCTAATTAATATTAATCAAATATTTGAGGATAGTAAGGGAATTTTATGGGTTGTTACTGTACCATCAGGGTTTTACAGATTTGATCCAGATAAAGAAAAATTTTATTCTAATGCAAAAATACCAGAAATTCCACTAACTGCAATTAATTCAATAATAGAAGATTTTCAAGGAAGTATTTGGATAAGCAGCAGTAACGGAATTACAAAATTGATTAAATCTAAGAACGACACAAGTTGGTCAATTACAAAATATGATAGTAAAGATGGCGTTCCTGGTGGATTTGGTAGAGGTTCAATTATTACGAGAGGTGGTGAAATACTTTTTGGTTCATTTAATGGAATTATTGCATTCTATCCAAGTTTGGAAAATACTATTCCTCCTTTGCCGGTAATAACTAATATCAATATTGCAGAGATATCAATTTTAGACAGAAAAAGTGAAATTAATCTTAAAAAATCAATTTTTGAACTTGATAATTTATCTTTATCATTTGCCCAAAATGATATTTCATTTGATTTTGCTTCGCTTCATTATTCCAGACCTTCCAAAAATAGAGTTAGTTATAAATTGGAAGGATTTAATAAAGATTGGACTTACACGGATAGAAATTTTGTCTCCTTCACAAATCTTGATCCAGGAGATTATACTTTTAAAGTACGTGCAATTAGCGGATACGGAATTAGTGGTTTGGCTGAAAGAGAATTGAAAATATTTATTGCGCCACCTTGGTACAGAACAACCATAGCATATATTTCATACGTTCTTTTTTTTATTGGAATTGTTTTTGGAATTGATAGAATACAACGTGGCAGGTTGCTTTCAAAAGAGAGAGAGAGGCAAAGAATACAAGAAGCAGAATTACGTGCTCTTGCAGCTGAAGCACAAAGTCGAGTAATGCAAGCTGAAAACGATAGAAAGAGTGAAGAACTTGAAGAAGCACGACAACTTCAATTATCAATGCTTCCAAGAGAACTTCCGCAATTACCACATCTTGATATTGCAGTCTATATGAAAACCGCAACTGAAGTTGGTGGTGATTATTACGATTTCCATATTGGAATGGATGGCACTTTAACTGTAGTTCTTGGAGATGCAACTGGGCATGGAATGAAAGCTGGAACTATGGTTACAACAACCAAAAGTTTATTTAATGTTCTTGCTCCAAATCCTAATATTGTTGAGACTTTTCATGAAATGACAAGATGTTTAAAAATAATGAATCTTGAAAAGTTATCAATGTGCATGACAATGATAAAGATAATGGGGAACAAAATACAAATGTCCGCAGCAGGAATGCCTCCAGTATTTATATATAAAAGCGAAAGTCAGTCGATTGAAGAGCATGTAATAAAAGGAATGCCATTGGGTACATTTAGCGATTTTCCATATTCATTGGTTGAAAGCTCGATTAAAACTGGCGACACTATTTTAATGATGAGCGATGGATTTCCTGAATTATTCAATGAAAATAAAGAAATGTTTGGCTACAAGCGAACACGAAATTTATTTGAGGAATTAGCGACAGAAACACCCGAAGTGATAATTACAAAACTTAAGGACGCTGGCTCTGAATGGGTAAATAATAGGGAGCCAGATGATGATGTTACGTTTGTTGTGATAAAGTTTAAATAGCTTCAAAATTAATTTTAAAAAGAAAGGAATAGCAATGAAAATTATGGTAGTTGATGATGAACAAGATATAAAATTATTGTTTGAACAAAGATTTAGAAAAGAAATAAAATCTGGACAAGTTGCTTTCTTATTTGCATTTTCGGGTGAAGAAGCATGCGACTATTTAAAATTAAACGGTTCTGAAGATGTGAACCAAATTCTTTCGGATATTAATATGCCTGGGATGAATGGGTTAGAACTCTTAAAGTGGATAAAAGACAATTATCCTGAACTAAAAGTTGCCATGATTACCGCTTATGGAGATCAAAATAATTATAAACAAGCGTTAGAATATGGTTGTGATGATTATATGACAAAACCTATTGATTTTATTCAGTTAAAAGAAAAGGTTTTACTTTAATTAGTAAAACAATAAACACGAAAATTTTAAAAGATGGATTTATAATGAAAGAAATTAAGTTGGATACTATTGCTCCGTTAAAGGAAAATGAATTACTAAAAAAACATCTTTCTCAAAAAGAAGCCGAAGTTAAGATAATAAATAGTGTTGGCGAAGCTATGGCTCAACAATTAGATATTGATACTGTAACAAGAATTGTTGGCGATAAAGTACGTGAAATATTAAATACCGAAGTGACAGAAATACTTTTATTAAATCATGAAACTGGAATTATAACAGCTCCATATTCATATTTTAATGGCTATCAAAAAGTTGAACCTTTTAGCTTAGGCAAAGGGTTAACATCAAAAGTTATTAGTTCCAGAAAACCTTTGCTAATAGGAACATTGGAAGATCAGATAGATAATGGTTGTATCTTTGATGAAAATTTAGGTGAAGCAGATGCTACGGAATCGTATTTAGGAATTCCCATTTTATTTGGCGAAAATGTGCTTGGGGTTGTAAGTGTTCAAAGTTACATCAAAAATGCATTTGATGAAAATAATGTAAGATTACTAACAACTCTATCTACAAATATGGGAGTGGCTTTGCAGAATGCTAAACTTTTTGAAGAAACAAACCGCTTACTAAAAGAAACAGAACAACGCACTGCTGAATTGGCCGTAATAAATAGTGTTCAAGAAGGTTTAGCTCGTGAACTTGATATTCAAGTTATTTACGACATGGTGGGTAGTAAAATACGCGATTTGTTTGATGCGCAGGTTGTTATTATTGCTAGTTTAGATCATAAAAATGGTGTTGAGCATTTTCAATACCACATTGAAAAAGGTGTAAGATCTATTCCAGATTCTCGACCATTTGATAAATTGAGACAACATCTAATTAAGCACAAACAAACAATACACCTCAAAGAAAGCACTGAAGAGATAAGAGCAAAATTTGGATTGAAAGTAGTCCCTGGTACAGAAATGCCTAAATCATTATTATTTGTTCCACTGGTTGTTGGGGATAAAATTTCTAGTTATGTTAGTCTACAAAATGTGGATAGAGAAAATGCTTTTAGTGATTCAGATGTGCGTTTGCTGGAAACGCTTGCTAATAGTATGAGTGTTGCGCTTGAAAATGCCAGACTCTTTGATGAAACAAATAAACTTTTAGATGAAACAAAGCAACAAACAATTGAATTAGGGATTATTAACAGTGTTGGTGAAGGTTTAGCAAAACAATTAGACTTTCAAGCAATAGTTGATTTAGTTGGAGAAAAAATTAGAGAAGTTTTCGACGCCCAGATTGTATCAATTTCTACTTATGACCCTGAAAAAGAAACGATTCATCATATGTACGCAGTAGAAAAGACCGAGCGGTTCTTCTTCGAAAATCCACAAAGCATTGATCCTAGAAGAAAAGAAATTATACAAACCAAACTACCTTTGATTTTCGGAACGAGTAGAGAATTAATTGAGCATACTGGTAAAGAAATTGTTGCTGGCGATATGCCTGAGTCTTTTATGGGTGTTCCAATTATTCATAATCAACAAGTTACTGGTGTAATTACAGTTCAAGATTTAGACCAGCAAAATCTTTATTCTGAGAAGGAAGTTCGCTTGCTCTTAACTCTAGCTTCAAATATGGGCGTTGCTCTTGAAAATGCAAGATTATTTAACGAAACAAATCGTTTGTTAGATGTAACACAACAACGAAATGTTGAACTTTCCATACTTAACGCAATTCAGGAAGGTTTAGTAATGGAAATGCATTTTGATGCCATTATTAAGCTTGTTGGGGATAAATTTAGAGATGCACTTGGATTTCAGGATCTTGGTATTAGGCTTTATGATAAAGAGAAAAATCTTCTTCATTTTCCTTATGAATATGAGCATGGTGAAAAATTGGATATTGATTCGATGGAACCGACTCCAACATCTAACTATGTTCTAAAAACTGGGACAATGCTGTTTCTAAGAAAAAACACAGATGAGGAAACTGAAAAACTTGGATTTATTGGTTCGGTGATACCAGGTACTGATAGAAGTAAATCGTTAGTAATGGTACCAATTATGTTAGGTAATGAAGCAAAAGGTTTAATTTTACTTGAAAATTATGAAAAAGAAGACGCTTTTTCTGAATCAGATATTAGACTTTTAACTACGGTTGCTAATAGTATGAGTGTTGCTCTTGAAAATGCACGCTTGTTTAACGAAACAAATCGTTTATTGGGTGAGACTCAACAAAGAAATACAGAGCTATCTATTATCAATACAATCCAAGATGGAATGGTAAAAGAAATGAGTTTTGACGGAGTAATTAATCTTGTAGGAAACAAACTTCAGGAGGTACTGAACTATAAGGATATTGGTATTAGAATATTTGATAAAGAAACAAATATGGTGCATTTCCCTTATGAATATGAGCATGGCGTAAAACTTAAAATTGACCCAATGCCACCGGGTACGATATCTGGTTATGTTTTAGAAAGTAAAAAAATGCTTTTAATAAGGAAAAATGACCAAGAGACATTTGAAAAACTAGGATTTAAAGGCACATCGGTAATTCCCGGTACAGATAGAAGCAAATCTCTATTGGCTGTTCCTTTAGTTACAGGTAATGAAGCACGTGGTTTATTTATTATTGAAAATTATGAAAAAGAAGATGCTTTTGATGAATCGGATGTTCGTCTTTTAACAACACTTGCCAATAGTATGAGTGTTGCTCTTGAAAATGCTAGGTTATTTAATGAAACTTTAAGGCTGCTTGATGAAAGTAAAAAAAGAGCTGCTGAGTTAGGTACTGTTAACAGCATTAGTCAAGCTATTGCTGGACATCTTGAAATTAATAAACTTATAAATTTAGTAGGCGATAAAGTACGTGATCTTTTTAATGCTAACATTGTTTACGTTGCTTTACTTGATAAAGAAAAAGAAATTATTAATTTTCCATATGGTTATGGGGATGAATATCCTCCACTTAAATTGGGTAGCGGATTAACTTCGCATATCATTCTTAAAAAAGAACCACTTCTTATGAATAAAGAAGTTGATGAAAAAACTCACGAATTGGGCGTTGAAAGAATTGGAACTCCATCGGCTTCATACTTGGGTGTGCCAATTCCAGTGGGTGGAGAAATTATTGGCGTACTAAGTGTTCAAAGTATTGAAAAAGAAAATTTATTTAATGAAGATGATTTAAGATTACTGGGTACAATTGCTGCTCACGTTGGAATTGCGATTAATAATGCTAACGCATATGAAGAGTTAAATAGAACATTAGAAGATTTAAAATCAACACAAGATCAACTAATAGCTCAAGAAAAATTAGCTTCACTAGGACAGTTGACAGCGGGTATTGCACACGAAATTAAAAACCCTCTGAACTTTGTAAATAATTTTTCAGAATTATCAATAGCATTAGTGGATGAACTAAAAGAAGAAT
Organism: Ignavibacteriales bacterium CG18_big_fil_WC_8_21_14_2_50_31_20; assembly: GCA_002786785.1. Classification (GTDB taxonomy): domain Bacteria; phylum Bacteroidota; class Ignavibacteria; order Ignavibacteriales; family Melioribacteraceae; genus 1-14-2-50-31-20. Next base: position 22,604 of record PCUD01000064.1, read on the forward strand.
TTGATAAAATTAGTGACAAATTTGATGTCGAAGTTCTTGCAGAGCTAACGGATATTTTAGATACATTAAAGCAGAATGCAAAAAAAATTAATGAACATGGAAAACGAGCAGACAGTATTGTTCATAGCATGTTACAGCATTCAAGAGGGAAAACAAATGACAAACAAATGACAGACATAAATTCAATGCTGGATGAAGATCTAAATCTTGTTTATCATGGTATGCGTGCTCAAGATAGTACATTCAATATAAAAATAGAAAGGGAATATGATAAAAGTATAGGGAAAATAAATGTAATTCCTCAAGATATGAGTCGCGTGTTTTTGAATATACTAACAAATGGATGCTATGAAGCTCATAGGAAAAAGATAGAATCAAAAAGTGAAGATGCGGCTATAATAAAAGTAAAAACATCTGAAAATGAAAAATATCTTGAAGTTAGGATTAGAGATAACGGTCATGGTATTCCAGAAAAAATTAAAGCCGATCTATTTACACCGTTCTTTACAACAAAACCTACAGGAAAAGGTACTGGTCTTGGACTTTCTATCAGTTATGACATAGTTGCAAGAGAGCATCATGGTGAACTTCTATTTGAAACAGTGGAAGGCGAATACACCGAATTTATAATAAGATTGCCTAAAAATCTAAAAAGCTAAATAATTATGAACTCAATAATACCCAGAATACTTGTGGTTGATGACGAACCGGATTTGGAATTGCTTATAAAACAAAAATTTAGGAAAGAAATTAAAGATGGTAAATATCATTTCACTTTTGCTGGAAATGGTGTTGAAGCTCTAATTAAGTTAGAACAAGATACTAACATTATATTGGTCCTTACCGATATTAATATGCCGGAAATGGATGGTCTCACTTTACTCTCCAAAATTAAGGAATTGAATAATCCACTTTTACATTCCGTTATAGTATCTGCCTATGGTGACATACAAAATATTAGAACTGCCATGAATGGCGGCGCATTTGATTTTATTATTAAGCCAATTGATTTTAGCGATTTTGAAATTACAGTTAAAAAAGCACTTGATAAATTGGGGACTTTAAAAATAGCTATGAAGTCAAGGGACGAGCTAATTGCTGTTAGAAAGGAACTTGAAGAGGCGAGAGCACTTCAATTATCTTTACTTCCCAAAACTATTCCTCAAACCAGTGAAGCCCATTTTGCCGTTGATATGATTACGGCTAGTGAAGTTGGAGGTGATTATTACGATTTTTCTAAAAATAGGGATGGAACATTAAATGTAGCAATTGGTGATGCAACCGGACATGGAATGCGTGCTGGAATTATGGTTGCAATTATGAAAACACTTTTTATTACTGATTCTTCAAAATTGGATTTATTGGATTTCTTTAATATTTCCAACAAGACAATTAATACCCTTAATCTTGGGAGAATGATGATGGCATTTATGATGCTTAAAATTAAATCCGATAAGATTGAGATTGCCAATGCAGGAATGCCTCCGTTATTGATTTACAGAAAAGAAATCAAAGAGGTTGAAGAAGTAATGGCAAATGGAATGCCAATAGGTGCAATGAAAAATTTTCCTTATCAAGTAATAGAAACAGAAATATTGGCAGGAGATACACTATTGCTTTTGAGTGATGGATTCCCAGAATTGAAGAATGATAAGGATGAACAATACGGATATAATCGAGTGAAAGAAACATTTAAATCATTAGCAGAGAAGGAACCTGCGGAAATTATTGATAAATTAAAAAATGAATGCATCACTTGGTCAAATGGTAAAGAGCATGATGATGATGTTACTTTTGTTGTAATTAAAATTAAATAAATCATAAGAATGCATATGAAAAAGATATTAGTCGTTTGTTTAATTTTTAGTTTCGTATCATTTGGTCAAATTTCCCAATACCAAACTCAAAAATTTGGTCAACCCTTTATAAAATATTTTAGTCCAAAGGAATATAAAGGTGAAAGAGAAAATTGGAGTATCATTCATGATAAAAAAGGAATAGTTTATGTCGGGAATCAAAATGGTATTTTGGAATTTGATGGGAAATATTGGAGAAAAATTAGCGTTCCTAATAATGATTTTGTAAGATCTCTTGACATTGATGATAGCGGTAGGATTTATGCTACTGCTGGTACTGATTTTGGATACTTGGAACAAGATTACTTTGGTCAACTTAAATTCAAATCTTTGTTGCCTTTTATTGATGAAAAAGATAAAAACACAGGTCAATTTTGGGATGTTTGTACTTCAAAGAATGGAATATATTTTAAGACAAGTGATAAAATATTTAAATGGAACGGAACAAATATAACTGTTTGGGATTCTGTGTTTGCATTTAGGCTCTATAATATTAATGATAAAATATACACCCGTAACCATGGAACTGGTTTGATGATGATAGATGGTGATTCACTTAAAGTTATGCCAAATGGAGAGTTTTTCAGTTCAATTGGTGTTTACAACATGCTGCCATACAATGGAAAATATGCAGATGGAAATCAAAAAATATTAGTTACAACTAATAATAAAGGGCTATTCTTACACGATGGGACCAAATTTATTCCATTCAAAACAGAAGCGGATTCATTTTTAAAAATCAATCAAATTTATAATGCATGTTTGATGACAGATGGAAATTTTGCTTTTTCTACTCAACGTGGGGGAGTTGCATTATTAAACTCTGACGGAAAATTACAAAGAATTATTAGTAAAAATTTTAGTTTACCAACAGATGTTGTGTATGATGTTTATTCGAGCAAGAATGGTGGGCTTTGGCTCGCAACTCTTAATGGAATAGCTTATTGTGAAGAACCATCAGCTTTTTCAATTTATAAAGGCAGGGGTTTATTAGAAGAAACGGCTTACAATGTTTTACGATTTAACGATAAACTTTATGTTACAAACGAACTTGGAATTTTTTATTTCTCTGAAAATGAATCATCTTTTAAATTAGTTACTAAAAGTGATAAGCCAGCGTATAAATTATTAAATGCTGACGGAATGCTTTTAGCATACACAAATGATGGTTTAGCTATAATTGATAAAACTAAAATCAGCAAAGTATTAGATATTTATGGTCAGTTTGCACTAATAAATTCAAAAATGTTTCCTGGAAGAATTTATGTTGGAAGTGATACTGGTTTTTCTGTGTTAATGAAAAATGGAAACATAGACGCAAGTATAAAATACGACAAAAATTTTGGTGATGCTGTAACCACAATTGTTGAAGATGAAGACGGAAGTTTATGGTTGAAAGGTTTATTTGAAGGTGTTTATCATGTTACCGGAAAAATAGATGAACTTGGAATTGGTTCAGAAAGTAATGTGGAGTTCAAATTCTATGACGAAAAAGTCAAAGGCGGGCTTCCGTCTAAGATTTATGATATTTATGAGATTCAAAAAAAAGTACTTTTCCAGACCAAAAATGGAATTATCAAATATGATAAAGATTTACAAAAGTTTTTGCCAGATTCAACTTTAGGTAGTTTTTTCTCTGATTCAACCAACACAATTGAGCTACTTAGAAAAAATCAGAATGGAGATTTATGGATTTTAGTTGATTCAAATGGCGAGAAAAACCTTGGTAAAGCAATTTTACAACAAAACGGTACTTATAACTGGAATCCAAATCCCGAATTTAATAGATTAGACTTAAATTTTATGGTTGACCTGTATTCTGAATATGATGATGATTCACAAAAAGAAATTTTATGGATATGCTCAGATGGGGCACTTATTAAATATGACCCAGTCCCAAATAAAAAAACAACTGAAGAATATTCAACACTGATAAGAAAAATTGTTGTAAATAATGATTCATTAATATATGCTGGAAAAGATTTAACTAAACTAGATTCTGGCAAAGTAATTCTTCCATTTACGAAAAATGAAATTCAATTTGAATATTCTGCCGTTACTTTTGATAAATCAGAGGCTACTCTTTATCAATATTTTCTCGAAGGATATGATGAAACTTGGTCTCAGTGGAATTTGGAAACAAAAAAGGAATACACAAATTTATCGCAAGGAGTTTATCGTTTTCATATTAGATCAAAAAATATATACGGTGTTTTAAGTGAAGGTAATGTATTTGTTTTTGAAATATTGCCACCCTGGTATTATACTTATTGGGCATTTGTTTTTTATGCTATTTTATTAATCCTTTTAATTTTTATCACCGATAAAATTATGCGCCATAGGGTAATCCAAAAAGAAAGAAAAAAGAATCAACTCCTTGAAGCTGAATTTAGAGCAGAAACTGCCGAACTTCAGGCAAAAGCCGCTGAAGCACAATCAAGAATTATTCAAGTTGAAAATGACCGCAAAACAAAAGAACTTGAAGATGCTCGTCATCTTCAACTTTCGATGTTACCCAATGAGCTACCAACTAATCCTAATCTTGATATTGCTGTTTATATGAAAACCGCAACAGAAGTAGGGGGCGACTATTATGACTTTTCTACAATGGATGACGGGTCACTAAATATTGCTTTAGGTGATGCAACTGGACATGGAATGAAAGCAGGAATTCTTGTTTCAATGATAAAGTCACTATTTGTCTCTAATTCGATTAATAAGTCAATTGAAGATTTTTTTATTTCGTCTAATATTGCTCTAAAAAAAGCTAATTTGAAAAGAATGGTAATGAGTTTTGTAATGATAAATATTAATGGAAATAAAGCTAAAGTAATAAATGCTGGAATGCCTCCAATTTATCACTTCAAAAAAGAGGATTCAAAAATCTATGAATTGAACAAACACAGTCTCCCACTTGGCTCTTTGTTAAATGATACATATTCTGCAACTAACTTAGAAGTAAAAACAGGCGATATTATTTTAATGTTGAGCGATGGCTACCCAGAATTACAAAATACAAATGGTGAATTATTGGGATATGAAATGTGTTGCCAAAATTTAAAAGAAACCTCTAACAAAACTCCAAATGAAATAATTGATTTTATGATTGAGAAAGGGAATTTGTTCATAAATGGTAATGAACCCGAAGATGATATAACATTTGTAGTAATAAAGGTAAAATAAATTAGAAGAAACAGAATTTGTTAAATAAAACAAAAGAAATTTAAGATATAGCCAAAAAAGTTTTTATCAATTCAATGAAACTTTCCCTTGGTAATTTCTATACTATTTCTACTTCTTAATAATAACATTGATTGTAAATCCATTCCTTTATTAAAATTGGTATGCAATTCAATTTTCTCATTACTCTTATTTTTTATTTAAATTTGTGATAACTTTGTACATTGTAAATTAAACAGCAAGGTAAATTGAAAAATAGTTATTATTTTATTTCAGATATTCATTTTGGCCTTTTAAGCAAAGAAAAAGAAGTTGAGCGTGAAATGGTTTTTGTGGAATTTCTTTACTCAATTAGAGATACTGCAAAAGAATTATATATACTCGGCGATTTATTTGATTATTGGTTTGAATATAAAAAAGTAATTCAAAAGGGCTATTTTAGAACTTTTACAGCATTAAATGATTTAGTTCTCAACGGTACAAAAGTCCATTATATTATTGGAAATCACGATTTCATGCATCGTGATTTCTTTGAAAAAGAAATTGGAGTAACACTTTATCAATCAGAAATTATACTGCAAATTGACAACAAAAAATTCTATCTAGCTCATGGAGATGGATTAGTAAAAAATGATTTTGGATATTTAATACTTAAAAAAATTTTTAGAAGTAAAATTGCCCAAAATATGTATTCAATAATTCATCCTAATCTTGGAATAAAAATAGCTGAGGGCACAAGCAAAACTAGTCGTGATTATACTGGTAACAAAGAGTATGGCGAGGAAGATGGATTATATGAATTTGCAAAAACTAAATTTGAATTAGGTTATAGCTACGTAATTTTAGGTCACACTCATAAAAAAAGGCTTGAAGAAATTAACGGAAAATTTTATGCTAATTTGGGAACTTGGTTAAGTAAACCAATGTATGGTATTTATGAAAACGCTAAATTTGATATAAAGGATTGGAAATAGAATGGCAAAAGAATCTGTACGAATTAAAAAGAAAACAAACTCAAAATTAAAGTCATTTATTTGGTCATTTTTACTTTTCATTTTTCTCTTCGCAATTATTGGGGGGTTTTTCTTTTACAAGCATGTTACTGACGGACTTCCATCACTTGAGCAATTAGAAAATCCAAAACAAAGTTTAGCTTCTGTAGTTTACAGTTCTGATGGGGTTGAATTAGGCAGATTTTTTAGGGAAAGCCGCACTGAAACAAGAATTGATTCAATTCCAAAACATTTAATTCAAGCACTTATTGCCACAGAAGATAAAAAATTTAGAGAGCATTGGGGGGTTGATTTAGATAGAATTATCAAAGGAATTGTGAAAACAATAATTCTTGGTAAACGACAGGGTGGAAGCACAATTACACAGCAATTGGCAAAAATAATTTATGGTTTTAAAAGTAAAAATGAAAATTTCTTCGAAACAATTACTAGAAAAGTTAGAGAAGTTATTACTGCAGTTCAAATTGAAAGCACTTATACCAAAAATGAAATATTAGAAATGTATCTAAATAGTGCATATTTTGGAAGGGGTGCT